>NZ_JBFUDZ010000025.1:0-86414 GCF_056404455.1 Mesorhizobium sp. P2_D1 | reverse complement strand
CCTCTGTCCTGCCGGACATCTCCCCCGCAAGGGGGGAGATTGGATGTCGCCACTGCTTTCCCCAATCGCCAACGTTGGACATTGAGCGGAACGTCAAAGCTGCCGATCTCCCCCCTTGCGGGGGCGATGTCCGGCAGGACAGAGGGGGGTGTTCAAGCGCCAGCATCAATCCCCTCACCCAGCCGTCCGCGCCAGTTGCAGATCCACGAACTGCACCCCCTTGGCCGCCACGCGCGCCCATTCGGAATCCGTGTCGAGTTCGAGATAGCGCGCCCAGTTGCGGCGGGCCTCCAGCAGATTGCCGGCGTCGAATTCCAGCCGAGCGAGATTGAACACCGGATCGGCATAGGTCTTGTCGAGCGCGATCGCCTTCTGGAGGTGCCTTCGCGCTGAAGCCTCGCGGCCTTGCTCGCTCATCAGCCCGGCAAGATTGAACCACGCCTCGACAAAGGCCGGATCGAGCTTTATCGCGCGGGCATAATCGTGCGCGGCTTCCCTCCCGTGCCCGCCGGCGCGCAGGCAGTTGGCGCGGTTGAAGGCGGCAATGGCATCGCCCGGGTCGATGGCGAGACAGCGCTGGTAGAGCGCGGCTGCTCCGTTATGGTCGCCGCCCTCCTCCGCTGCTTCGGCCTCGGTGAACAGCTCTTCCAGCGTATCGTCGCCGGCCGAACCGGCGTTGCCCAGATCGAACAGCAATTGCCCGTCGAGCTCGCTCTGGCCGCCCTCGAGATAGATCGCGTCGGGCCGCCCATGCTGCGAGCCGACATTGAGCGACTTGGCGGTCAGCGAAGCCACCGGGCCCGAGCGATGCACGGAGCGCGCTATCGCGCCCCAGGTCGCGCCGCCGGCCACCAGCCCAGCATATTTTCGCGCCAGGATGAGGTCGCGGAAAGAATAGCGTTCGCCGTCATGCTCGAAGGCATCGAACAGCGACAAAAGGTCGAGGTCGGCGCCTGACAGCCGCGACTGCTCGATCAGCGATTGCCTGGAGAGCGAGGACGCCTCCGGCGCCTTCATCAGCCCGAGCAGGCGCAGGAATCCGTTCTCGCTGATTGGCGTCCGCCCGGCGGCGCGCTCGGCGGCGACGCGGCGCTCGATCTCGGCATCGCCGGCCTTTGCCAGATGGGTCCGCCCGAACACCACATGCGTGGTGCGCCTGGTGACACCGCGCCGCAACTGGCCGTGCTGGCGCTCGACCTCGCGTGCCGCCAGCCTGAGCGGAAACGCCGCCAGCGCGCCGATTGTGCCGAAGACGGCCCCCCGGACCAAACCGGCCTGTGCCGTCATTTCTTGCTCTTGCCGACCGCCTTCAGCAGATTGGCCTTCAGCGGATTTTCAGCCGCACCGCCCGCTGCCGCCTTGACCTTGGCCGCCGGCTTGGCGACCTCGTCGGCCTTGCTCTTCGACTTGGCGGGCGGCTTCGACTGCGACAGGCTGGCCTTCAGCGCGTCCATCAAATTGATGACATTGCCGCGCTCGGGAGCCGCCGCGATGATCGGCTTGTGGCCCTTCAGCTTCTCGCGGATCATCGCCATCAGCGCGATCTCGTAGCGATCCTCATAGTTCTTCGGATCGAAGGTGGTTTCCTTCTGCTTGATCAGCGCCTCGGCCAGTTGCAGCATTTCCGCATCGGGTTTTCCGGCCGGGATGTTGCCGAAATACTCAGCTGTTCCACGCACTTCGTTCGGGTTTCTCAAAGTACACACGAACATGCCGTTCTCGCGCGCGCCGATCGTCACCACGCGCTCGCGGCTGGACAGCACCAGCCGTGCGATCGCCAGCTTGCCGGATTTGCGCATCGCTTCGCGCAGCACCGCGAAGGTTTCCTCCGCCATCGCGCCGTCGGGCGCGAGGTAATAGGGCGCGTCCTGATAGATGACGTCGACCTCGCCCTCGTCGACGAAGGCCTCGATGTTCATCGTGTGGTTGGACTCGATGCGCACCGCGTCGAGGTCTGCGTCATCGATGATGATGTACTGCTTGTCCTCGTATTCGTAGCCCTTGACCAGATCCGAACGCTCGACCAACCCCAGTTCCGGATCGACCGGCTTCATGTTGATGCGGTTGTGGGTCTTCTTGTGCAGCTGGTTGAAACTGATGCGTTCGCTCGCGCTGGTGGCGGGATATAGCCGCACCGGACAGCTGACGAGGCTGAGCTTGAGGTAACCTTTCCAACTTGCCCTGGGCGCCATGAAACACTCCTACGCGGCCATGCACTGTCACACCGGTGCAGCGCTGTTCGTCCGAAGGACGAGCGACGCCACTGAAATCCTACACCGACCCCGCACAATACAGGCAAATCCCTGACGAAATCTTTTAGGTCGGCACAGGGTCGAGGGCGGAGAATAATTCAAATTGTCGGGACCGTCGATGGACTTGGGTGCCTCGCCCCGTTTCATGGGCGCGAGGAACCCAACTTCTGAAGGGGCAAATCCCGCGCGAACTCATCGATCTCCGCCCATGGATCGCCGGATGTCGCCAAGAGCCCCGGCAGCGAAGAATAGTTCAAATCCTGCGGTGCATCGATCGACTCCAGATCCGCCCAGCTCACCGGTGTCGAGGCCGGCAGATTGGTGCGGGCTCGCAGCGAATAGGGAGCGGCCGAGGTGTGGCCGCGCGCATTGCGGTGATAGTCGATGAAGATGCGCTTCTTGCGGTTGTCCTTGCCCATGGTGGTGGTGAAGGTGTCGGGCGCGGTTGCCGCAAGATGCGTGGCGATGGCGCTGGTCGCCTGGTGCAGCTTCTTCCAGTTCTGCTTGCCCGTCACCGGCACGGTGATGTGGATGCCGCTGCCGCCCGAGGTCTTGGCGAAGGGCACCAGCCCCAGCCCCTCGAGCTCACCTTTGATATGCACCGCTGCCTCGACCACCTCGCGCCACGAAATCCCCTCGCCCGGGTCGAGGTCGAAGACGATCTGGTCGGGCTTGTCGAGGCTGGTGCGATGCGTGCCCCAGGTGTGGAATTCGACGACGCCGAACTGCGCCAGCGCCAGATAGCCCTTGGCGCCTTCGACCGAGAGATAGGATTTGGTTTCGCCCTCGGAATTGGTCGCCTCGAAGGTCACCACCGAGGGCGGCATGCCGGTGAAGGCATGGCGCTGGAAGAAGCAGTCCTTCGGCAGGCCGGTCGGGCAGCGCACCAGCGACACCGGCCGGCCCAGAATGTGCGGCAGCATGAAGTCGCCGACCAGCGCGTAGTAGACGGCGATGTCGAGCTTGGTCGGCCCGGTCTTGCCGAACAGCCGCCGCGTCGGGTTGGTCACCCAGATGGTGGCGAGGTCGGCCTCCGAGATCAGCCGCTTGCGCTTGGCCGACACCGGCGTCGACAGGCCGACATCCCTCAAGCCGCGAAACACCGCGTGGCGCAGCGCATTGTCCGCGGTGCGGTTGGCATAGTGGATGTGGGCCGAAAACAGCGGCCGCACCCAGTGCATCTCGCGCATGATTTCGCGCGGCACCCCTTCAGGCGCCGTCGCGCCTGATGTTAGCGGCCCCAGCCTGGCAAGCAATTCAGCAGCGGTCCCGGTATCGAAGCCGGTGCCGACCTTGCCGCGATAGTGCAGTTCGCCGTCCTCGAATTCGGCAAGCCCGAGGGCTGCCAGCCCCTCGGCCGCGGCGGAGGTGGTGTAGCCGGCGATGACGAAGTCGCCGGTCTGGAGCGCCTTGGTCTTGGTCCAGCTTTTGGTGCGGCCGCTCTGGTAGATCGCGGTGGCGCGCTTGGAGACCACGCCCTCCAGCCCGAGTTCCGACGCCTGGTCGTAGAGCCCTTGCCCCGAGCCTTCAACATGGTCGGAGAACTGGATGGCGGAATTGGCGCCAAGGCCGGACAGCATCTGCGCCAGCAGCGCCTTGCGCCGGACCAGCGGCGCCTTGGTCAGGTCCCAGCCGTCGAGATGAAGCAGATCGAAGGCATAGAAATGCAGTCTGCTGCCGGCGCCTCCGGCCAGCGCCTCCTGCAACAGCGCGAAGCGGCTGATGCCCTTGGCATCGAGCACGACGATCTCGCCGTCGATGATGGYGTCGCGGCACGGCAGTTTGGCGAAAGCCTGTGGCAGGTCGCCATAGCGCGTCGTCCAGTCGATGCCGCCGCGGGTGATCAGCCTGACCACGCCGTCCGCGAGATGCGCCATGGTGCGGTAGCCGTCGAATTTGATCTCGTGCAGCCAGGCCTCTCTGGTGTCCTCGCCATCGGGCGGCTTTGGCACCTGCGTCGCCAGTTGCGGCTCGATGCGGCTGAGTGCCGGCGCCTTGAATGCGCCCGGCAGCGTGCCCGGCTTCAGCGAACCCGGCTTGGGCTTGGCCGCCGGCTTCGCGGGCGCCGCCAGCTCCTCGATGCGCTTGCCGGACTTCACGCTTTCCGGCCGCGCTTCCAGAATGTCGAGCGCGGTGTCGGCGGCAAGGTCGCGCTCCTTGAACAGCAGCCAGTTCTTCTTGTTCTCGTCCTCGCCGGATTTTGGTTTGAGCCTGGTCAGCATCCAGCCGCCATTCAGCTTCTCACCGGCCAGCCGAAACTTGAAGGCGCCGGTCCGCAGGCTCTTCTCGACATCGTCCATCGGCGCCCAGCTGCCAGTGTCCCAGACGATCATGGGGCCGCCGCCATATTCGCCCTCGGGGATGACGCCCTCGAAGTCGATATATTCCAGCGGATGATCCTCGGTCTCGACCGCCAGCCGCTTGTCTGCCGGATTGAGTGACGGCCCGCGCGGCACCGCCCAGCTCTTCAGCACGCCGCCGACCTGCAGCCTGAGATCATAGTGATCGGCGGTGGCGTGATGCTTGTGGACGACGAAGCGGTTGCCTTCGCCGGCGACGAGCCCGCCGGCGGGTTCCGGCGTTTTCGAGAATTCGCGCTTGGCGCGATAGGCTTTGAGCTTGGGTGGGGTTGTCATGGCATGGATCGAAGCGCGGCCGCCAGATGCAAGCGTCCCGACAGAGCGCAGCTTTTGAGTCTCAATCGTCCGTGGCCGGCGTCAACTCGAGCTCGGCCGGCGACAGGCCTTGCTGCAGTTGGGCGAGTCGGAATTCGTCGACCCAGTAGGCTTCGCCGTCGACCAGCACGCGCGCCTGGTAGGCGCCGGCCGAAAAACTCTGCGCGGTGATGTAGACCTTGTGGCGGTCGAGCGCCTTGCGCACCGCGGAGCGCTTTGCATTCTGGCCGATGACGGGACTGAACATGACGCTGCCCTCGGTCGCCCCGACACCCACATGGCCGCGGTCCGCAGCCTGGCGACTGGAGTTAAGGATGACGGAGACCCGCCGTCCTGTCAATTTCGCGGAGACGAACCAGGCCCGAGGCTTACGACCCGCTGCTGTTGACCGCGTTGCCCATCACCTTGAATTTGGTGTTGACCGCATTGCCGAGCGCGCCGGCGCCGGCGATGATGGCGAGTGCGATCAAGGCGGCGATCAGGCCATACTCGATGGCAGTCGCGCCGGATTCGTCGCGGATGAAACGGGAAAATAATTTTGCATATTATTCCTGTCTTCTAATCCCTCTCGCATCCAATAAACCCTACTGATTGCAGTTCGGTTAAAATTTGACCAAGCTATTGAAGGTGCTCGGACCCCGGCTTGAATCAAAACATCAAGTCGTGGGGCTGCCTGCTGCCGGAGGCGGGACTGATCGAACCCTCGCCTCGGAGAACTGGCTTCAGTCCTTCAATCGCCGCAGGCGGCGCGCCATGCCTTGGATGGTCTTGAGCAGCTGTGGTCTCGTGCGCACGTAACGCTCGGCCCGGCTGCGAAACAGGATGGCGGCATTCGCCCCCCTGCCCCGCAGTGTCATCGGTTCGCAAATCTCGGACAGAACCGAATTCGCGGCACCAATATGTTCCTTGTAGCCCTGACCGCCGACCGACAGGTCGAAGTAATCGAATCCCCGCTCGCGCCCCCACATCATCAGCTTGGCAATCGTCGTCAGGCCGGGTGACACGTTGGCGACCGCATCCTTGTCGATCGCAAGCAGGATGCCATGAAGAGTGCCTTTTCTGGCCAGCACGAGCATGGAGGCAAGCCAGGCTTGTCCGACGCGCAGTCCAAAGAGCCGCACCGATCCGTCGGACAGGCCCTGGAGGGCCGCGTTCCGGTAGAAGTCGACGGCCGATTGCTGCGTCAGGAGATCGAAACGCGCAAGCTCGCGAAAGCGCTTCAGCCGCAGCTCAAGCAGCGTGCCGAAGAGCTCCTCCGTCAGGGCGGGCGTGTCGGCCTCTACCAGGCTGAGGCCGCCCAGTTGTTCAAAGCGGCGGCAGTGCTTGCGGAAGTCCTTGGCGAAGGACGGCCTGCAGATGCGCTTGATGAGATCCTCGGGCTCGCCGTGCAAGACCAGGCCCGAGGCGACCTGGATGGAATCGCGCGTCGCCGAAAGCAGAGCCAGCGGATTTGCCACGCCAAAGACCTGTTGCGGGATACCGGCGATGTGGATGCGATCCACCGGCGGCAGCACCGAACAGACTGCCGCCCAGGCGGCTTCAGCGCCCTGCCTGGTCCACGGGCTGGCATCCGCCAGCAGCGGCGCGGAATAGTCGCAGACACCGCAGCTCAGCCATTCGACCACATAGTGGCGGTAGGCCCGGCGCCGCATCAGCGGCACCAGCATTCTGGGCTCGCCGGTCGCGGCATCGCTCACCTCGACGACGAGCAGTTCCGCACTCTTGGGCATCAGCCGCGTGGCGATCCCTTCGGCCCAGGCGTAATGCTGATGGGCGGTGCAGATGCCATTGGCCTGCCACTCCAGCCAAAGCGGCTTGACCGCCTCGAGGCTGGTGTGCAGCCGCGCCGTGTAGACACGTTCGGCGGTATCGGCAGTGGCAGCAGGAGCAGAAGCCTGCGCCGCCGATATCGGTGCCCTCCGCATTGCCTGGCTCGACATATCTGCCTCCCACCTTTCTCCCGCGACGACCGGATGCGGTCGCCGGCGATCCTGTTTTCAGCCGCATGGACCCCGCCTACCCGCGTTCTTCCAGACCAGACAGGCGCATCAGCGCGACCCTCTTTGGTATGGATCAAGCGCAAGATGCGGCCGCGCTCAGCCCTTCGACCTGCGCAAGCCACGCACTACGCCCTGGGCGGTCTTGAGCAGCCGCGGATGAGACCGCACGAAAAGCTCGGCCCGATCGCGAAGCGAAGCGACGGCTGCTACGCCCTTGCCGAGCGGCGTCAGCGTTTCGTCGATCTTGGCCAAGACCGAACTCACGGCGCCGAACTGTTCCTTGTAGGGCTGGCTGCCCACCGACAGGTCGAAATAGTCGAACCCCTGCCGCAGTCCCCACGCCATCAGTTCGCCCATGAGCCCCAGGCCCGGTGAGGCGTTGGGCACCACCTCCAGGTCCATTCCGATCAGCAGGGCATGCAATGTGCCTTGCCGGACCAGCATATACTGGACAGAGACCCAATCCTCGYCGACCCGCAGTCCGAAGATCCGCACTGATCCGTCAGACAGGCCCTGGAGCGCTGCGTTTCGGTAGAAATCGACAACCGCCGGCTGCGCCAGGAGATCGAAACGCCCCAGTTGGCGAAACCGCTTGAGCCGCATCTCGACCAGGGCGCCGAAGACGAGCTCTATCAAGGCCGGCGTGTTGGCCTCGATCATATCCACGGTTCCGTGACGTTCGAGCCGGCGCCAGTCCTTGTAGTAGGTTTTGACGAAGGACGGTCTGCCATGGCGCTTGATAAGGGTCGCCGGGTCGCCATCCAGCACGAGGCCGGACGTGATCAGGCTGGATCCTTGCGCGACCGCCAGCAGCGCGAGTGGATTGGCCACTCCATAGACCTGCCGTGGAATTCCCGTGATGTGGATGCGGTCCGCGCGCGGCAGGATGGATCGGACCGCCGCCCACGCGGCTTCGGCAGCCTGCGGGGTCCACTGACTCCTGTCCGGCAGAAGCGGCGCTGAATAATCGCAGACGCCGCAGCTCAACCATTCGATGACCCGATGTCCGAGCCTCGATCGCCGCATCAGCGGCACCAGCATCTTGAATTCGCCGGTCCCGGCGTCGGTCACCTCGACGATGAGCAGCTCTGCGCCCTCGGGCACCAGCCGTTTGACGATCCCCTCGACCCATGCATGGAGCTGATGGGCGGAGCACGTCCCATTCGCCTGGCATTGAAGCCAGAGCGGCTTGACGGCCTCAAGACTGGTGTGCAGCCGCGCCGTGTAGGTTCCCCCCGCAATGCTTCGGGAAGCTTCGATAGCTTGCCCGGCCGGTACTGGCGCTCCAGCTATCGGCGCATCGGGCGGCGCAGTCGTCAACGTCTGGATCGACACGTCCATCTCCTACCTTTTTCCCGTGGCGAGCGGGGCGGGTTCGGTGCGTCGCCACGATTTCGGCTGGCTGTCATGCCGGCCGTCCGCGCCCTCAAGCGCGAGTATGTGGCGGTGTGCGAAATACCATGAGGCCACGAGCACGACGGTCTCGGAGACCGCGGCACCTGCAAGCGACCATGACGGGGATGCGATAGCGAGCAGGATCGCGATCAAGACCAGACCAACGACCGCGCCGGCCGTTGTGATGAACGCCACGACCCGGAATTCGCCGAGTATTTCGAGGACGATGCGCGGCATGATGTAGAGCATGATCGGTACGAAGTTCGCCACGGCGAGAAGGCCGATGACGCTGACCGAAGCTCCCGCGAGCGACTGGGATTTTATCGTCGGCAGGACAAACAGGATGCAGGCTCCGTAAACCAGGCTGCCGAGCCCCATGACAAGCGACCATAGCTTGGCATGCATCCACACGCGCCCGACTTCATTGTTCCCCATCATCTTCGCAAGCTCGGGCTGCAGCATGTTCACAAAGGCCAGGCTGACGATGCGCAGTGGGGCAAACAGGACGATAACCGCCGCGATGGGCGCATAGGCCGCCGGACCGGCGATGCCCGCGACCAGCAGCGCCAGGCACTGACCCTGGATGTTGGTGGTCGTCGCGCTGAATCCCGACCAGCGCAGTTGGCGCCAGAGCTTGGCATAGCGTCGCCGCACGGGCGCTCGGAAACTGACGCGAAGCGGACGGGGCGCCAAGCGTGCAAGCACCGCTATGCCGATCACATTGGCCGCTGCAAGGGCATAGAACACCATTTGCAGCACGTTCGGCGCCGTCCAGATCGCCAGTGCGGCCATTGCGGCACCGGCAACCGTGAAGGCGAAATCGCTTATGCTGACGACCACCTGTTGGCGGCGCGCGAAGAATGCCGTGCGCATATGGCTGCGCAGCGACCACGCCCCGACGAAGCAACCGGCGGCTATACTGCCCGCGTCACCCCACAGCAGCATCAGCAGCGCGGTCGCGGCGCCCATGATCGACGCGACGACGACCGCGGCCCCTCCAAACGTCACGTCGTGCGCGTCGACGCCGGCCCTGTTGGTGCTCTTGCCCATCCAAATGCTGGCCGGGATGGCGGTCAGTGATCTGATGTAGGACAGGCCAACGCCCCCCATCACCATCGCGATGGCGAAGATGCCGTAGCCTTCCGCCGACAGCTCGTGCAGCAGGGTGATGTTCAACGCGAAGTGAAAGCCGCTCTGTATGGCTTCGCCGCCGATCATCAGCACAAGGCGCCGCAGCAGATGGCCTGGAAACACGAACTTCACGGACTGGTCTCCGCTTCGCGGGCGGCATGCGCCCGGCCAGGCTTCGCCAGCGCCACCCTCAACTTGTCGGTAGCGATCGCCGCGATCGCCGCCGCCGCCACCGGCTCGCTGAAAATCTCCTCGTATCGCAACCGGCCTGCGGCGACGAAACCGCGCCAGTCATCTGGCCGAAGGACGATCTCCCGCAGTTTGTCGGCAAGGGCGGCCGGGTCGCCGGGCGGAACATGCCAGCCGGTCTCGCCATCGCTGACCACTTCGACCAGGCCGCCAATGGCAGACACCAGCGGCGGACGGCCATAGGCCATCGCCTCGATGGCGACGCGCCCCAGCGATTCGGGACGCCGCGACGGCACGGTGACGATGTCGGCCCAGCGGTAATGCGCCGAGGGGTCCGTTACGACCGGCAACACGCTGACCCGTTCGGCCAGGCCCATGCTTTCGACCAGTTCGGCCAGCGCGCGTTCGCGCTCTACGCTTTCGAAGGCGCCGCCGACCAGCCGCACCTCGATCCTCGACCGCAATTCCGGTGACATCGAAGCGATCGCCTGGAGCAGAACCTCCTGGCCCTTGATCCTGTTGACGCGGCCGAGCAGCAGCACCCGCAAAGGGCGCTTGCCGTCATAAGTCATTGGCTCGGCCGCCGCCGGCCCCGCGACACCGTTGTAGACGACATGCGTGCGCGAGAACTTGGGATCGCCGAACGCGGCGCGTGTCGCGCGCGAGTTGAAGATGAGATCCGCATGGCTCCAGCGCATCAGGCCGACGAGTATCCTGCGCATGACGCCTTCGGGGATCTCGTGGATATGCAGGATGGCCTTGTCGGGGAGAAGGCGCGCGGCCAGCGCATAGTCGGCGACGATCGAGGTGTTGACGTAGGTGAGATCGCAATCCCGGAGGCGCCGCCATGCCCGAAGCGCGGCCATCGGCAATCGCGCCATCTCGACCGTCGCCAGCCGCAGGATGGCCTGGCGCCTCAGCACCCAGAGCGGCTCGAAGACGATGCGGCTGGCATGGCGTTCCAGGATCTGCACGATCGGCCCGCTGCGCGGCAGCACCACCTCGATGTCGGCGGACGGAAACGCGGCGCGCAGCGCAGCAACGCTCTCCGCGAAGCTGCGGTCGGAACCATAGAGTTCATAGCCCTGATGAACGCAGGCAATCCGCATCTTTGTATCCCGCCAGGTGCCGCAGCCATCGCACCAGGCGCTGGAATGCGGGAACCTTTTCGCAAGAACCATGCCTGATTGATCCGCCCGACTGGCGGACGCCCAATCCCTGGCAATGCCTCGTTTCGACACAGATACGCACAGAAGGGTTGACCGATAATGAAACAACCACGGGGTTCAATACAGTTTTTTTACAACCCCGCGCGATGATCATCCGCCCGAACGCCGAAATCGTCGGATGGCATGGAAGTTGCCCCTCCGATCTGATGATGCAGCAATCGCTAATATATAAAGTTCCGAAAGTGCCAGCGGCCATGAAACCAGAGACGCCTGCCATTCTGATCCTGGGGACGCGCGGCATACCCGCTGCCCATGGCGGCTTTGAAACCTTCGCCGAAAGACTGGCATTTTTTCTTGCCGGGCGCGGCTGGAAGGTCGGCGTCTATTGCCAGGAGGAGGTCGCGCGGATCGATCAGAGGGTACGCAGCGAAACCTGGCGGGGCATCGAACTCATCCACGTCCAGGTTGCGTCGAAAGGGCCGCGCGCGACCTTGGAATTCGATTGGCAATGTGTGCGCGACGCCGCCAGGCGGCCGGGCGTCTGCCTGGTGCTCGGCTACAACGGCGCGGTTTTCCTGACCTGGCTCAGGCTGAAGGGGCGCAAGATCTTTACCAATATGGACGGCATCGAGTGGCGACGCCCCAAATGGGGGATGGCGGCGCGCAGCTGGTTCTGGCTCAACGAATGGATCGGCGCCTGGGCCTCGCATCGCCTGGTCGCCGATCATCCCGCCATCGCAGACCATCTGGCGACGCGCCGGCCGCGCAGCGCCATCGCCACCATCGCCTATGGCGCCGATCCGGTGACATCGGCRCCSGAGGCGCCGGTCCGGGCSCTGGGCCTGGAGCCGGGGCGCTATCTGATCTCGATCGCGCGCATCGAACCCGACAACAACATYCTGCCGATCCTCGAAGCCTTTTGCAGCCGCAAGCGCGACATGAAGCTGGTGGTGCTCGGGACGCTGACCGACGAAATCCCCTATCATGTCGCCGTCCGCAAGGCGGCCAACGGATCGGTGGTTCTGCCGGGCGCCATCTACGACCAGGCGACGGTGAAGGCATTGCGCTATCACGCACGAGCCTATCTGCATGGCCATACCGTCGGCGGCACCAACCCGTCGTTGGTCGAGGCGCTGGCGGCCGGCAACATGGTGATCGCGCACGACAATCCGTTCAATCATTGGACCGCGGGTGCCGCCGCGATCTACTTCACCGACACCGACAGTTGCGCCGAGCGGATGCAACAGGCGCAGGACGATGACGCCCTGGTCAGGAATTGCGGCATCGCGGCAAGGGCCCGCGCCCGCGAAGCCTTCCGCTGGGAGGATGTCCTGGCTGCCTATGAGCGTGAAGCCTATCGGCTTCTCGGTGTCACCGCCGACGACGCCGTCGCGGCCAATCGCGCATCGCCCGGCACTGCATGACAGGCTGGTCGCGCCGGCGGGTGCTGCTGACGGCGCTGTCGACCGCGGCACTTGGCTCTCTCCCGATCGCGCCGTTCGCCCGTGCCGCCGAGCCTCCCTTCAGGCGCGGCGTCAACGCCTGGCCCTGGTTCTCGCTGACACGTGAATTCCCGGCGCCGCGCACCGACTACGGCTGGCCGCCCTTCCAGCCACAGCGGCCGGTTCCGACCACGGACGACCTGCGCCGGTTGCGCGACACCGGGCTCGATTTCATCCGTCTGCCGGTCGATCCCGGCCCGTTCCTGGCAGCCGACGCCACCACGCGCGCCCTGTTGCTGGACATGCTGGACGCGGCGGTCAGCGCCACGCTCGATGCGGGCCTCGGCATCATCGTCAACGTGCAGGCCAATGGCGCCACCCACTATTGGAATCCTGACCGCATGGTCGCCAGCGTCACCGCGCCCGCCTTCGATCTCTATCGCGGGCTGGTCGGCGAACTCGCCGGCAGGCTGGAGCGCTTCCGGCCCGGCAAGGTGGCGATTGAAGCCGTCAACGAGCCGCCGCAGGCCTGCGCTTCCGACGTCTGGTCGCAGGTCCAGTTCGCGCTTCTGACCGCGGCAAGGGCATCGGCTGCAACCTTGCCGCTGGTGGTCACCGGAGGCTGCGGCTCGATGGTCGGCGGGCTGACCGCGCTCGATCCGGTGCCCCTGTCGCCGTTCGAGCCCATCCTGTTCACCTTCCACTTCTATGAGCCCTATCTGTTCAGCCATCAGGGTGCGCCGTGGATGCGCGAGCCCGTCTACCGTTCGCTCAACAACGTGCCGTGGCCGGCGTCCGCCGGCTCGTTGGATGCGACACTGGCGTCGGTCAGGGCGCGCATGGCGCAGGATACCGAAACCACGGATGAGGCCAAGAAAGCCGCTTATGCGCAAACCGAGCGCGTGCTGAAGGTCTATTTCGACGCCCAGCCCGACCGGCGCTTTGTCGATAAATATCTCCGCCAGGTTCGCGCCTGGGGCGACAGTCACGGCCTTGCGCCGGAACACATCATCATGGGCGAGTTCGGCGCGCTGCGCACCGACGCCCGCTATGTGGCGGCGCCCAATCCCGATCGGGCACGCTACATCGCCGATGTGCGCCATGGCGCCGAGGATCTCGGCTTTGGCTGGGCATTCTGGAATCTCTTCGACGGCATGGGGATGATGGACGACACCACACGAGCGCTCGACCCGGATATCATCGTGGCACTTGGCCTGACCATGCCGGCGGACTAGGGTCAAAACCCAATCACTCCGAACGGGTTCGACCCGCAGCCGACTTTACGTTCCCCATGGCGCGATTGGCAACTTTGCGCCGCAACTTGGACGTAGTGTCCAATTTTGCGGTTGCCCGAAAGCAGACATCTCCAGCGACCATCTTGGGGGTCTGGATGCGCCAGGATCGCGCTATGCCGGCAGAGACGACTTCAGTCTCATCGGTATCGCCAGAGCCGCGAAACTGTGGTAGCCGCCGCTCAACCAACCAAAGGACGACACCAGTGAACGAACCAACCGTGGCCSAGGCGACCGAAARTATCTATGTCTCGCTCCGRGCGGACAATGCCGACMTCGACGCMCATATCGCGRCGCTKAAGGCGGCGCTGRCMCGAGACGGGGTAAAACAGGCGGTGTTCGATCCGACCAAGTTGGCGCAGAACAACCGCTCGGGCCGCAAGTTGATGCAGGCTTATTTTCGCCAGCGCGGCGTGAGCGTGAAGTTTTCGGACCAGTAGAGCCGCGCGCGGGTCTCAAGCGCGTCGGCGGCAACATCATGCCGCCGATTGGGCGCAGATGAAAATTCGTATGGACGAGGCGATCCTGCCGAACGGCGACATCAACAAAATGCCGCGCACCCGATGGCGACCTTGGCCTCAAATCCCAGCTTGGCTAGAGTTCGTGGCATGCTGAACGCCATTCACCACGTCGCGCTCATCTGCACCGACTACGATCGGTCGCGACGGTTCTACGTCGAACTCCTCGGCCTCGATCTGATCCGGGAGGTCTATCGGGAGGAGCGGCAGTCATGGAAGGCCGATCTGCGGATCGGATCCGTCCAGCTGGAATTGTTCTCCTTCCCTGCACCGGTGATGCGGCCGTCCCATCCAGAGGCGACAGGCCTGAGACATCTGGCATTTGCCGTGGAGAATCTTGATCCCGTAATCATGCGCCTGGAAGCCGCCGGCGTTCCCGTCGAGCCAATCCGGATCGACCCATATACAGAGCAACGGTTTACCTTTTTCAGCGACCCGGATGGATTGCCGCTGGAACTCTACGAAGCCCCATAAGGAACGGTTCGCTTTCGCGACCACGTCATCGGAGGCGGGAACGGCAGTCGGCAGATATGATCCGCCAACTCGGATGCGTCACCGGGCTCCTTGCCACGGGCCAGGAGGCCGACCGCTCTGCGCCGACGCGGCACTGCGGGAAGCTCTACATTTGGCTGTCTGGATGAAATTGAGGCCACGCTATCCTATGATAGCCGCCGTGGTCATCGCAGCGGAATCCAAAGGGGACTCTTCCAGGCCTTCAGTTCCTCGAGAAATACCTGCAGCTTCGCCGGCAGAAATCGGCGTGTCGGATAGACGGCGTGCACGAAGATTTCCGGCGACGACCAATCAGGCAGAAGCCGCATGAGTTCTCCGCTCGCGATCCGGGCATCGCAATAGGTTGATGGCAGCAGGCCGATGCCGTGGCCCCTATAGGTGAAAGCGCTCACTGCCTGGAAATCTCTCGCCGCCACCGACCCGGTGACGTGGAGCTTGATGGATTTCTTGCCGCTGACCAGATGCTATTCCACCTCGTTGTTGCGCGCCTGCAGGAGGACGCATTGATGCTGGCGCAAATCCTCCGGCCGCGATGGCGGAAGCCGACCGTGCAGATATTCCGGCGCGGCCACGACATAGCGCACGCTCTTTCCGATGCGCTGGGCGATCAGGCTCGAATCCCGCAGTTCGCCGAAGCGGATGGCGACGTCGATGTTCTCGGCTATCAGATCCAGGAACAGGTTGGTGATGAACAGGTCGGCCTGGATACGCGGATAGGTCTTCAGAAACGAGGACAGGAACGCATAGAACGGTTCCTGGCCGAGGATGACCGGCGCTGATATCCGCAGAAGACCCTCCGGCTTCTTCTGGATTTGGGTCAGCACCCGTTCGGCGTCGAAGAGCTGGCTCAGCGGCTCGCTGCATTGATTGAAATAGGCACGGCCCTGCGCCGTCAGGCTGAGCTTGCGTGTCGTCCGCTGCAGCAGGGTCACGCCGAGCCGCTCCTCCAGCGCCGTCACCTTGCGGCTGACGGTGGAGACGGGCATGCCGAGCGCGTGCGCGGCACGGCTGAAGCTTTCGAACTGCGCAACCCTTACGAACACGGCGATGTCGTTCAGATCGGCCATGTCCCGATTTTTGCATGGGTGGAAAACACATTCCAGATATTTCCGCCTAATCGAGAAATCGCGCCTGCACTACATCGGTCCCATTAGGGCAATCCAGCAGCACTGACGCTGCCCACCCTTTGGAGATGAAAATGCAGACGCGGAAAACGGCCGTAATCACAGGGGCTTCTCAGGGCATCGGTGCCGGCCTCACCAACAGCTTTCTCGAAAGGGGCTACAACGTCGTAGCGACCTCGCGGCAGGTCAGCCGGTCGACGGAGCTGAACGCATCCGACCGCCTAGCCCGCGTCGATGGCGACATCGCCGACCCGGATACCGCCAAGACCGTCGTCGAAGCCGCGCTTGCGCGATTCGGTTCGATCGACGCCCTGGTCAACAATGCCGGCATCTTCTTCACCAAGCCCTTCGTCGACTACACGGTCGAAGACTACCGTCGCCTCGCGGCAACGAATCTCGAAGGATTTCTGCACCTCACGCAGCGCGTCGTGCGGCAGATGCTGGCGCAGAAGCGTGGTGGTAGCATCGTCAGCATCACGACACCCCTGGTGGATCGCCCGATCGCCGGTGTGAATGCATCGGTCGCCATGCTGACCAAGGGCGGCATCGAAGCCATGTCGAAGAACATCGCCATGGAATATGCAAAGGAGCAGATCCGTGCCAACACGGTCGCCCCCGGCGTTGTCGACACGCCGTTGCACAAAGACAACCCGAAGGACTTTCTGAACACGCTCTCGCCCATGCACAGCATCTCCGGCGTCCAAGAAATTGCCGATGCGGTGCTCTTCTTGACAGAGGCGCCGCGCATAACCGGGGAGGTGCTGCACGTCGACGGCGGCGCACATCTGGGAAGATGGTGACCTCGATGAGCACGCAAGCCAGTGCAGACCAGCGGCTGAGCGATCTCGGCATCGCGCTCCCTCCGCCGCCCACCCCCTTCGGCGCCTATGTCGAAACCGTGAAGATCGGCAATCTGCTCTATCTGAGCGGCATGCTGCCGGTCGTCGGGCGCGAGCCGCAATATGTCGGACGCGTCGGTGGCGCGCTCTCAGCGGAGGACGGGAGAAAGGCCGCGGAGATTGCTTGTCTTAGCGCCTTATCCGCGGCCAAGGCGCATCTCGGCTCGCTCGCCAAGATAATCGGCGTGGCGAAGCTCGGCGTCTATATCGCGACGGAGGGCGACTTCCGGGACCATCCGAAAGTCGCCGACGGAGCGTCCGAACTCCTCGTCAAAGTGTTCGGCACCGGGATGCTCTCGGGCCGCGTCGTTCTTGGCGTCGCCAGCCTACCCCTTGGCATGCCGGTCGAAGTCGAGCTCGTCTTTGAAATCGCGACTTAGGCGAGCAAGGCAGTGCTCTGCAACACATGGAGGGGATTCCCGGCCTCTATGCCTACGCGAGCGAATTCCTCGGCGCGAACCACCAACTTCCGACCTAAACAACGTCCTCAACCCCTTGAAACACCACAGGAGCCTCTCATGTCCACACTCCGAAAGAACTTTGTCATTGCCCTCATGGTTGCCTTGAGTGGCACCATGGCTCGCGCTGATGCAAAGCCGGCCGCGAAAGATATCGTCATTGTCCACGGCGCCCTGGTGGATGGCTCAGGCTGGCGAGCCGTCTACGACATCCTGTCCAAAGATGGGTTCCATTTCACTGTCGTGCAGGAGCCGCTCACTGGTCTGGCTGAGGACGTTGAGGCCACCAAGCGCGTCATTGATCAGCAGACAGGCCCCATCGTCCTGGTCGGTCATAGCTATGCCGGTTCCGTGATCACGGAGGCAGGCGCCGATCCGAAGGTCAGTGCGCTCGTCTATGTGGCCGCACTCCAGCCCGATGTAGGGGAAGCCAGCGGGCAGCTTCTGTCCAAGTTCGCCGCGCCAAGCGACGCCATGCGGGCCACCCCGGCCGCCACGGCCACCACGGGTAAGTATTTCTTCATGCAGCCGGCGCTGTTCGCTGCGACCTATGCCCAAGATGTCCCGGCAGCCGACGCTCAATTCCTGGCTGATTCACAGCAGCAGCTCGCTGAGAAAGCTCTGGGAGCGCCGGTCTCCGTGGCCGCCTGGCGAACCAAGCCCAGCTTCGCCATCCTGACCACCAAGGATCATGTTGTGAGCCCGGAGCTTCAGCGCTGGATGTATCAGCGCTCGGGCGCGAAGGTGACTGAAGTGGCCGCAAGCCACGCTGTCTTCATCTCTCAGCCGGCCGCGGTCGCTGGCGTGATCGAGGCTGCCGCTAAGTAGACGAAATCGACCTAGGAACATTGAGCTCGTCGTCCGATCCGCCTTGGGGCGCACATACTATCAGCCGGCTGAGGTTCCCGGTCAGGCTCGACGTCCGCTTTCTCGCATTTGTCACCTGGAGCTGTTCGTCCGCGTTCGGCCCATCTCGGCCATTGGCGGCAGCCAGTTGATTAAGCGTTGTGAAACGGCTTTCCGTCCGCAATTGCATCAAAAAGATGTGGCGCGGTTCTGCGTTTCCGCGAAAGGACGAACCGCGCCGACCGGCCTGATCACCGACCGCGCCGGCCGATAAAGGGCAAGGCACAGCACCGCGACCTTGGTGAGCAGCGTGGTTTTGGAGGAGATGCTTTCCGAGGTGTTGAGAAGAATGAGCCAACCCACCACCGGCAGCCACACGCCAGGATGGCAGCGGCGCGCCACCTCATGCATGAACAACCCGAAGCTGGACATCATCAAAAGGGTGAAGAAGGCGCCCTGGTAGACCGTCATGCGCACGAATGGGTTCTCGATACCCCATTCGAGGCCGTTGATCCGGCGCAGGCTCTCGACGAGATCGACACTGGGCCCGACAATGACATCGCGCAGTTCCAGATAGTTGAAGATCTCGAACATCTCTACGCGGGCATTGGCACTGCCGCCATCCGACACGAAGCGGCCAAGCAGCGCATCGAAAAAGCCCTGCGAGGCCAATACGGCGATGGCAACCGGCAGCAGCGCGGCCAGCATCATCGCCAAAGCGGCGCCAAGCAGGTTGACGCGACCCGTGCGCAATTTGCGAAAGCCGTGGAAGAGCAAATAGCTGCCGCCGAGTAGTATAGTCACCACCATCGCCGACCTGCCGCCGAACGCAACGAGCGCCGCGCACTGCAGGCCGATCATCGCCAGCCGCAGCGGAGCCGGCAGCGATCTTGAACCGCTCAAAAGGGCAAGCACGTAGACCGACGTCACCGTGGCATTGACCAGCGGATGCCCCTGCAGCGCGCTCGAACGCGGATCGGTGGCAAACACCTCCCCATCGAAACGATAGGGAAACACCAGTGTCTTGGTGGCGAATTCGACAAGGGCGAGCAGCCCATTGACCGTCATGACCGCATGAATGACGGTGGGCAGCCGGGCGAATGTCCATTCGTCATCCTCGCCGAGCATGAGCACCAGCAGCCCGGAAGCCACGAAGGTGTCGATCATGCCGGCCATGCCTGGACGTTGCCTGACGATGACGACGACCAGGAGCACGACGGCGATGACGCTCATCAGTGCGGTGGCGGGCCGCCTGTCGGCGACGTGGACGCAATAGCCAACCGGATTGCCGAACGTGCACGAACGCCAGGAAAACAGCAGAATGATGAGATAGGTGGAGGGATGTATCTTGGTCGCCGCGCTGCCTGACAGGCCGTCGTAATTGTAGCCCAGCAGCCACAGCATGCCGCCCGAGACGGCGAACAGCACCAGCACGGCCGCGATCAGTCCAAACTGGGTCACCGCATCGACGGAGGTGCCGGCGCGGGACGCGGCAGCGCCGAAATTCGAGGCTGTTCCGCTCCAGCCGGAGGCCATGTCAGGCCACCTCGTCGACCAGCAATGCGCCTGTCGGCAACCGCCCCATGACGGAAATCGCCTGCATCGTCGCCGTCACATCGCGCATCGGCGTGGCGTTCAGCCTGGCGACGAGCACGATCTCGTCGACCATGGCGACGAGCGGCGAGGCATTGAGATTCTCGGCGAGCGCGCCGCCATCGACGACAACGAGTTCAAAACTCCGGCTCGCCTGGGCCAGCATATGCTGCGCGAAGTAGACGCCGTGCGCTTCCTGGAAGATCGCCTTCGGCCGGCCCCTGCCCAGAAGGGCGACGTTGCTGCCCGGGGCGTAACGGCTGACGGCTTCAAACGCATACTCGCCGCGCAGCACATCGAGTATGCCGGGCTGCGGGTCCTTCTGGCCGTTGCTGGTGTTGGTATCGACGAACAGGACCCGGCTGCCCCTGGCCGCCGCGGCGTTGGCGAGCAGCCGTGCGATCCTGTTGCGTTGCTGGCCGTCTTCCGGCGGCGACGTCACCAGGATCGACGGCACCAGCGGCCAATCCGGCGGGCGCCGGCCAGAACTGAACATGCGCCGGAGCGCAAGGCCGACGACGGCATCCGTCTTCTGGCTGGTCGCGACGGCCGGGCTGGTGCCGAAAGGCCACCAGCGCCGTCCCGCCTTCGCTCCCGCCGGCAGGATGCCAAGCACGGGGGCATCGATCGTGAATTGCATCTGGGCGCTGGAAAGCACCGTCGGCGATGAGTATTCCGCAATCAGCGCCAGGCCGGTGCCCAGCCCCAATCCGCCAAACACGGCGCCAAACAGAAGCAGCCCCAGTGGCGGCCAGCTCTTTTTCTGGGCGGGCATGGCGTCCGAAATGACACGCGCATTGGTGCTGTCGACGTTGATCTGCTCGCGCGTTTCCTGTGCCCGCTGCAGGTAGGTTGCGTAGACGGAACGCACCGCCTCGAGATCGCGCTGCAATTCACGCAGCCGCACCGATGCCTGGTCGGTGTCGAGCGATTTGTTCTTGAGGCTGGCGACTTTCGTTTCCAGCGCCTGCTGGTTGGCAACCGCCCGCTCGTAATCGGTCTCGGTGGCCGTCTGGATCCGGCCGAGTTCGCGCGCGATCAACTGCCGCGTGTCACGCAGTTGCTGCAGCGCGGCAATCATCGACGGATGTCGCGGCCCCAGTTCAGTGCCAAGCTGCGAGACCTGGTCGACAAGTGTTGCTTCCTGCGACCGCAGGCTCGAAATCACCGACGAGCGCATCGCTTCCGAGGTTGCATCGGGCGTGCCGCTCTGCTTGCGCATTTGGTCGACCTGCGCCTTCAGCGTCGCGGTGCGGCTTTGCGCCGCCGAAAGCTGCGTGTTGAGCTCGGTCAGTTCCTGGTCGCTGACCAGATTGCCCGCCGCCATCACCATGTTGTTGGCGGACTTGTAGGCCTCGACGGCATTCTCGGCCTGCTGAACGCGCTTGCGCTGTTCGTCCAGCCGCGCGGTGATCGCCTTCGACGCATCGGTGGCGGCTTGCGCGCGCGCGCTCGCCTGGTCGGCCAGATAGGCTTGTGCGATGGCGTTGGCCAAAAGTGCCGCCTTGTCGGGGCTCTTGGCGGTGACGATCACATCGATGACCAGGACCTTGTCCGCCCGCTTCACCGCCAGGCGCCGGCGCAGGGCGTCGAGCGTTGCCACCGTCCGGTCGGTCGCGGCCGAACCGGAACCGAGGGCGCGCGACAGCATGCCCTGCCCGTTGAATTCCGGATCCTCGGTCAGTTTGGTCGCCGCGATCGCCCGCTGCAGCACGCCCGTCGACTGGACGACGCTGACCTGGCTTTCAACCTGCGTGATGCCGCCATCGGGCGCGAGCCCGCTCGGATTGATATCGTTGGTGACCACTTGCAGGTCTTGCGGATCGATGATGATTTCCGCCACGGAGCTGTACAGCGGCGGTGTGAGGAGGCCGTAGAGCAGGGTCGCGAGCGTCAGCAGCACGGTGGTGCCGATGATCCAGAGACGGCGGCGCACCAAAATGCGCTTCAGATCGCCAAGCTCGACGGTCGAGGGTGCGTATGATCCCGCTGATTCCACCGATCCTGCTTCCGGAAAGTATTGCTGAGGCACCATGGGCAGAGATGATAGCATAGCTGCCTCCTACAATACTCCATTTGCCTGCAAGACCAAATCGCGGGCATGAACCTAGCTATTACTCCAATTGTTAAAACATTATTAATTATGTTTGGAACCCGCATGAATTTTGGCACGGAGTTTGCTTAGGTAAACGTACTGGGGTGTTGACACCGCGCAGCTGAACGAGAGACGGACGAAAATGGGGCAACACTTCAACCGGGCCGACACCAGTGTCCCATGTTCTGACGTCGGCCACGAAAATGCCAGGTGTTCAACATGCGGCTAAGCCTGCGCCTAGACGGCGATTGCGTCCGTGGCTTCCATGTCCTGCTCGCTCAACGCCTGGCCGCACTCGCGAATGTCGAGCTGTCCGTCGATGCCCGGCCGGCTGGCGGCGGTATCCCGCGCAGCGCCGAGGCCTTGTTCCAACTTGAAACAGCAATCCATGGCCTGCCCCGCGATGGGCTGGCAAAGCGCGTGCCGCGCTCGGCGCTCGCCCGCTACGGCGCGCCGCCCGCTTCGGTCGATCTGGTCGTCGACCTCTGCGGTGACGTTCAACTCGAAGGCCCACGGATCTGGCACGTCAGCTATGGCGGCGCCAGCGGCGAAGCGGCCCTGCTCGCCTTGATCCTCGCCGGCCAGACGCCACTCGCCCGCGTCGAGGAAAACGGGGCTGCGATTGCCGCCGGGCGTCTGGGAACCGAATATGGCGGTATCGCGCTGGCGTCCTTCCAGGACATGCTGGCGCGTACGGCAAGCCTGATCGTCGCTGCGATGTCGGGCGCGGCGTCGGCCGTGCCGGTTCTGCCCGAGCCGGCGCAGGCCGGTGCCCCGCCGCCGATGCCCTCGGCCGGCAAGCTTGGCGTCAGGGCGGCAAAGGCGCTGGCGCGGCGGATCGTCCAGAAGATCTACCATCTTTGCTACAACGCGCCGCACTGGAAGGTCGGCTGGCGCGAAACCAAGGGCCGGGATCTGTTCGACCTGCGCGCCCATCCGGCATCGGGCTGGCAGGTGCTGCCGGACGATGGCAGCCGCTTCTACGCCGATCCGTTCCCGATCCTGTATCAGGGTCAGCTGACCCTGTTCGTCGAGGATTATATCCACCGGCTCGGCAAGGCCATCATCTCGGCTGTGCCGTTCGGTCCGGCCGGCCCGCTTGGCCGACCTGAACCGGTGCTGGAACTGCCCTACCATCTCTCCTACCCCTTCGTCTTCGAGCGCGACGGCGAGGTCTGGATGGTTCCGGAAAGCTGCGCCAACGGCACGGTCGATCTTTACCGGGCGACTGCCTTTCCCGGCGGCTGGGTCAAGGAGGCGACGCTGCTGTCCGGCATCGTCGCCAGCGACGCCACTCTGGTCGAGCACGGCGGCAGCTGGTGGATGTTCGCCACAGTGCGGGACGGTGGCTCAGGCGCCTTCTCCGACACGCTGCATCTGTGGTCGGCGCCGGATTTTCGCGGCCCCTGGACGCCGCACCCGAACAATCCCATGCTGATCGACATCGCCTCGGCGCGGCCGGCCGGCCGCATGGTGAAACGAGGCGATCAGTTGCTGCGCCCGGTGCAGGACTGTCGCAGGAGCTATGGCGCGGCGCTCGGCATCGCACGCATCTCTCACCTTGATTTGATCGGCATGGAGCAGGTTGTTGAGACGATCTTAAATCCAGGTGCGCTATGGGATGGGCGCAAGCTCCACACGCTCAACGAGGCGGGTGGTTTCGAGTTCATCGACGGGTCGGCGATTGCACCGCGCTGGAAGCAACGGGGCGGGCGGTATTAACCTAAACATTGGTTACTACCAGTCGCGCCCGCAAGTTGCTTGAGGTTGATTTGGGTCCGGACGTATTTTCCACCACAGATTGCAGAGCGGAAAGATGACCAGCAGAAAGGGCGGCGAAATGAGTATCGCAGAGGCTGGCCCAGCCGAAGTCGACGTGGCGATTGTCGGCGCCGGGCTGGCCGGAACAACCTTGGCGACGGTGCTTGGAAAAGCCGGGCGCAAGGTGGCGTTGATCGATCCGCACCGCGTCCATCACGACGAGTTCAGGGCTGAGAAGATCGGCACGAAGCAGATGCAGCTGTTCAAGAGGCTGGGCCTCGACACGACGATTTTGCCTCTCGTCACCCCGATGGACGAGGTCCATATCTTTCGCCTCGGACAATTGTTCGCGCGTGAAACCCATCGCGAGTTTGGATTTTCCTATGGCGCGCTGATCAACGGCCTGCGCGACGCGCTGCCGCCGCAAGTTCCGTTGACGGTAGGCAAGGTCGCCGAGATCACCACCGGATCGGACAAGCAGCGGCTTGTGCTCGCCGACGGCTCCGTCGTCGACGCGCGGCTTCTGGTGGTGGCCACCGGCTACAGCGAAGCGGTGCGGCGCGCCATCGGCGTGAACCGCATTGAAGAATCTAAGGCATTTTCGCTATCGATCGGCTTCGACCTCGCCATCGCGCCGCGTGACTGCGCCTATGAGTCAGTCACCAGCTACGGCAAACGGGCCGGGGACCGTGTCGCCTACATCACCGTCTTTCCCATCGGCAACAAGATGCGGGCGAACATGTTCGTCTACCGGCAGGTGGCCGAGCCGTGGACAAGGGCGTTTCGCCAGGACCCGCAAAAGATGCTTTGCGAGCTGATGCCCGAGATATCAGCGCAATGCGGGAACTTCGAGATCGCTGGCCCCGTCGAGGTCAGGCAGATCAATCTGACCACGACGCAAGGCCATCGCCGCGACGGAGTGGTTTTCGTCGGCGACGCCTTCTTGACGACGTGTCCAACGCCGGGCGTCGGCATCGAGCGCGTGATGACCGATGTCGATCGGCTCCATTCGGTGCACATTCCGCGCTGGCTGGAAACACCAGGCATGGCGGCTGACAAGATCTGCGCCTTCTATGACGACCCGGTCAAGATCGCCGCCGATGAGAATGGCATGAGGTCCAGCATCTATTCCAAGGCGATCACCACCGGCACAGAGCTGGAATGGCGCATCCGCCGCCTGCGCAACAACACCGCGCGCCAGCTGATGATCGTCGGCCGCAAGATAAGGCATTTGGGCCTGCGGCGGGCAAATGCTGTCGCCGGCGAAGCGTCATAGAACACCCCGCCCGGATCACCCCAGCCTTGCATGCTTCGCGCGCGTGCGCGCAGGAGGCGGGAACGATATCGCCCGTCAGGTGTTAGAAACTTATGACAAACACCATGGAACCCCACGGTCACGGGATGGTGGCCGATATTTTGGCCTTGGAAGTTGCCAATGCCAGGCAGCGCATCAACCGGACCGAGCTCGCGATTCAACGCACAGAAGAAATGCTGGCCGAGAACATCGCGCTGCGCAGCAGGATACAAACCGCGCAACGGCGTCTCGTCGAGACCGCGGAGCGCTTGGTGAAGATTTCCAGCGCAACGGCGCCGCTGTAGCCGGTAGCGGCGATCGCCTTCCATGCAGGCCGCCAGGGCCAGGTGCAGCGCCACTGCCTGCCGACACTGGCTATTGTCGGTTTCCTCCCCCGGAACGCGGGCTGCTGCCTGGCGAGCCAACGGATTCCCGCATGAAAACCTGGCAAGGCTCGAGCCGTGCTCTCGGCGGCCCCTCCCCGCCTTCAATCCTGGCAAACAGGGCGTCCATGGCGTGGCCGGCGATCTGGCGCACCGGCTGCACCACGGCGGCGATGGCCGGCCATGTCACCTGCATCCACTCGGCATCGTCGAAGCCAACCAGCGAAATGTCGTTGGGGCAGTGCCAGCCACGCCGTCGGAACTCGGACAGCGCCACCAGCGTGCCTTTGAGGAACAGCGAATAGACGGCGCTCGGACGTTGGCCCCCGCTCCCACCTTCGCCTTGGTCGAAATAGGCGCGCAATTGCGCCCGCAGCGGTTCGACATCGCCTTCGGCAAGCACGACGTCGATGCGCACATCTGGCGCCAGCGCCAACGCGGTGCCACGAAAGCCGTCGAGGCGGGCGTGCATCGTGGCTGCCTGTTCGCCAAGGCCGACAACCAGGATGTGGCGGTGGCCCTTGCCGATCAGTTCGCGCGCCACCTCGGCACTGGCCGCCGCACTGTCGGCCGACACGGTGTCGAAGGCGTCGTCCGACAGCACGCGATCGATCAGCACGCCGGTCATGCCGTTGGCCTTCATGAACCCGGCCGCCGGGCCGTGCTCGTTGCGCACCGGCGCCAGCACGACGCCGGCCACCCTCCAGTCATGCATGCGTTCGAGGATTTCTTTTTCGCGCACCTCTGATTCACGGCTCGATGCGGCCACCAGCGTATAGCCGCGCTGCTCGGCCAGGCTTTCGAGCTGGGTGACCATCTGGCCGAAGAACTCGCTCTCGAACTCCGGCATGATGGCACCGATGATGCGGCGCTTGGCCCGCCGCATGTCGGAGGCTAGCGGATCGACGCGGTAGCCCAAAAGCTCTACGGCGTCGAAGACACGCTGCGCATTCTCGGGCTTCACCGTGGTGACGCCGGCCATGACCTTGGAGACGGTGGCGGTCGACACGCCGGCATAGCTTGCCACGTCGTGGATCGACGGACGCCGCCGCTGGCCCTGCCTATGCGCCATTGGTCCTCCTCACGAGGCGCGGACGTCAGCATTTTTCGTCCGCCACCAATCGAGTAAATCGATTTTTCGCGATTGTAAATCGTTTAATCGGAGGTATTTTGTCTCCGTGCGTGTCGCAAAAGTGTGCAACGGGATAACGACATGTGCAAACTAAAAATGTGCGATGAGGTTCGCGCCCGGAGGAGATTGCCATGTCAGACAGCACCTTGCCGCTGGTCATCAGCGCGCCGGAACCGCGCACGCTCGACCTCATCTTCACGCCCCCGCAGTTGGCACGCTTTCGGAAAACATACCGTATCGTCGAGGCGACGCCCGATGGCGTCGCAAAATTGCCGGCCGATGTGCTGGCCGAAGCCCGCTACATCGTCGGCCAGCCGCCGATCGCGCCTGAAACGCTGGACAAGATGAAGGCACTGCGCTGCGTCTTCAACGTCGAGACGAACCTGATCAACAACATGCCCTACGAGACGCTGTTTGCGCGCGGCATCCATGTCGTCACCACCGGCCTGGTTTTCGCCGAGCCGGTGGCCGAGCTTGGCCTTGCCATGGCGCTCAACCTTGCCCGCAACATCGTCGATGCCGATCTCGCCTTTCGCCAGGGCAAGGAGCTGTGGGGCGGCGACGGCAACCGGACAGCCCGGTTGCTGTCGGGGGCCGATGTCGGCATCGTCGGTTTCGGCGATCTCGGCCGCGCGCTGAACCGGCTGCTGTCGGGCTTCCGTACCCGCACAAAAGTCTTCGATCCCTGGCTGCCGCCGTCGATCCTGATCGACAACGGCGTCGAGCCGGCCTCGCTCGACGAAGTGCTGTCGCAGAGCGACTTCGTCTTCGTCGTCGCTTCGGTGACCAGCGAGAACCAGGGATTTCTCGGCGCCGATGCCTTTGCCAGCATGCGCGAGGGCGCGGCCTTCATCCTGCTCAGCCGCGCCGGCGTCGTCGATTTTCCCGCCCTGATGGCGGCGGTGAAAAGCGGCCACATCGTCGCCGCCAGCGACGTCTTCCCGGAAGAGCCGCTGGCGCAAGACCATCCGGTGCGTGCCCTGCCCGGTTTCCTGCGCTCGGCTCACCGCGCCGGCGCGCTCGACATCGCGTTCAAGCGCATGGGCGACATGGTGCTGGAGGACATGGACCTCGTCGACCGCGGCCTGCCGCCACTGCGCTCCAAGCGCGCCGAGCGCGAGACGGTGTCGAGAATGCGTTCGAAGCCGGTGGATAAGAACTGAAGCTGTCCCGGTCGGCGCGCCATTCGATCCGGAACTCAATCAAAATACCGCCTGGGGGTGTCGCGCTCGGTCTCCGCCCAATGCTTGTCCCGGCATCGCAACTCGATTGCCGCCCGGCTGTCCGAGGACATGACCCGCACTTAGGTCACTGGCGGGTCCGCCTGAAACTCTCAAGCAACTCGGTTTCATTGCTGCAGCCATTCTCGAACAGCGAGAACACCGTGGCTGCGAGCCGCTGCACGTCCGGCTCCGATGACTTCGGGTCAAGTTTGCGATCGGAGCAGACCTGATCGAAGACGCGTTGGCACAGTTTCAGATCGGAAGGATAGAAGCCGGGATGGCGCTTGTTGAGGCTCGACATGAGAAGCCCTCTCTCTTGGAGCAGCGGCCACTTGCCTGACGGTGTCCGCGCCGCCAACCGTAAAAATCGTACACTTTCCCGCCTGCCGAATAAAGACGCGAGTCATCAGCCACGCCTCGAACGGATGACTAGACGTGACATGGCGCCTTTGTCGTTAGCCGGCGGATTTTATCGACCGTCGCCGTGATCCGGCATTCTCAAGGGATATGTCGGTTTTGTACCAAGACGTGTTTGGTACGTTTCCGACACTAACGTTCAGGTCGAACTTTGCGTATGCGAACATTGTTGGGGGCAGCCGTGCATCGTATTTCATACCGCATTCCTGGGTTTTTTCGTTCAAACTCCCTATATACGGGCCATCGTCGGCACGTTGATACGGGGCGCGGACGGCTGGGAGATCGGATGGCTCTTGCCCTGCATTGGGCCGTGCCATGACTGATCCGGGCAAAAACCATCAATACCGAAACCAACTATTGCGGCGCATGCCGGCGGATGACCTGGCGCTGCTCGAGCCCCATATGCAGCGCTGCGACCTGCCTTTGCGCCAGATACTGGTGAGCCCCAATATTCCGATCGAGGCCGTCTACTTCATCGAACGGGGCATCGGTTCGGTTGTCGCCAGCACGACCAGCGGCCACGAGGCCGAAGTGGGCTTCATCGGCTTCGAAGGCATGACGGGATCTTCGCTGGTGATGGGCGACGACCGTGCGGTGCATGCCTGCTATGTGCAGCTTGAAGGCGAGGCCATACGCATCGAGGCCGGCCCTTTCAATGCAGCACTTGCAGCAAGTGCGACCTTGCGGATGTTCCTGCTGCGCTTCGTCAACGCGCTCCAGACCCAGGCCGGTTGCACCGCACTCGTCAACGCAAGGCTGAAGCTCGAGGAGCGGCTGGCGCGGTGGCTGCTCATGTGCGACGACCGGGTGCCTGGCGAAACCCTGGCCATCACGCACGAATTCCTGGCCATCATGCTTGGCGTTCGGCGGCCAGGCGTCACCGTTGCCCTCCAGTTGCTGGAAGGCCGCGCGCTGATCCGTTCGCGCCGCGGCGAAATCGTCATCCGCGACCGCGCCGGATTGGAAGAACTCGCCAATGGCAGTTACGGCCAAGCCGAGGCCGAATATGTCAGGCTGGTCGGCGAGATCGATGCCGACTGACTAAGGGCGCCGCGCCGCCGGTTTGCCCGATGATGTCACTTTGCCGGGCCGTGTCGCACCGACTTCATAGTCATCCGCCGCGCTGTTCCGGCCAACCGGTTCATTTCTGCCAATTGGCAACCCGGCATGCTCCAGGCTTGCGAGCTTGCATTTCGTCTGTTCGGCCGCCGCTCCGATAAGGCAATCGATGGTGAACATGGCGCCGGCGTGATCGCTCGCGGCCACCGCCTGGCGTATCTTGCTCAATTGCGCTTGCGTATAGTCCAGAAGCTCGACCAGGCCGGTGTGATCCAAACCGCCCTCCATCACAGGATGTCGAGTGGCCGATCCAGGTCGCTCTTGGCACTGGATTACGCCCATTTGGCTGGCTTGCATAGCCAAACTGTCAAAACCGTACAGTCTTCGTTCACCGGACCGGCCGCGCTATTGGCCCAAAGTCCCTCTTCGCGAAACCGTCACCGCATGCGAGTTTGGCAAAATATAAGTTATCGCTTGAATAAGCATCCGTACGTCGCGGGGGCGATGTCGTGCCAATTCGCGAGAATCTCGCCGCCAATCTCAGGCGGCTGGTCCAACGCCACGCTTCCGTGAGTGCGGTGTGCCGTGAGCTTGGCATCAACCGCACCCAGTTCGAGCGCTATCTGCAAGGCCAGGCCATTCCGAACAAAGCCACTGCCAAGCTGATCTGCGGCTTCTTCAAGATCGACGAGAACGATCTTTATCGCGAGCCCGCTGCCGCGGCAGCCACCGACAGCCACGCATCGCTGCGCCAGAGACTGTATGAGACCATGGTGCATCCCCCCTCGCCGGCCATCGCCGGTGGCACCTATTTCACCTATTTTTCGGTTCCCGGCCGCCCCGACCTTTTGACGCGCTCGATCACCTTCGTGCAGCGTGAGACCGAGTTGGTCACCTTCAGGCGCGTGACGCGGTGGGCTCCAGACGACAGCCAGGGCGCAGCGCGGGCGCCCGACAACCACTACGGCGTGGTGATCTCGCGCCCGAACTGGATCTATTTCAGCGGCATCAACAGCCGCCCGACCGGCGAGCCGTCGATCGTAGCCGTGCAATGGGCCCCCATCTCGGAGCCGGTTCTGGTCGGCAGGGCCATTGTCCTGACGGGATCAGGGCCAGCCTTCGTTTCGGTCATCATGCGGCGGGACGTCGCCAGGATCAGCCTGAGACAGGCAATGGGGATGGCCCACGTCGTCGGCCTCGATGACCCCGGCGTCGATCCTCTGGTGGCAAGCCTCGCGCGCGAGGCTTGATGCACCAGATCCGGAGCGACTGACGGCACGGCGCGGCCGGTGGGAGAGGACCTTCCTTTTCTTGCCATGTTGCACTGCGAAAGATTTGTTGCATTGCGATGTCAACCTGCCCGGCCGAGACTTGCGACGGGCTGGGACAACCGGTGGGCCAAGAGGTGGGCTTGCACACGAAGGAGCCGTCTTGGCAGCATCGTTCCGGCCGGACATACAGGGTTTGCGCGCGCTCGCCGTCGGCGGCGTCGTGGCCTATCATTTCGGGCTCTCCGCCCTGCCCGGCGGCTTTGCCGGCGTCGACATCTTCTTCGTCATCTCCGGCTGGCTGATCACCACCCACCTCATGCAGGAGATCGGCGACACCGGCAGGCTCGACCTCTGGCGCTTCTATGCCAGGCGCGCGCGGCGCCTTTTGCCGGCGGCCCTGTTCGTCATCCTGGCGACGCTTGTGGCCGGCTATTTCATCCTGTCGCCGCAGGAGCAGGCGCTCTATTCGCGCGGCGCCATGTTCGCCTCCGCCTACGCCATCAATCTGTGGCTGCTGCGCTGGTCGTTCGACTATTTCGCCACGGATGCCACCAGCAATCCCTTCATCCACTTCTGGTCGCTGTCCGTGGAGGAGCAGTTCTACCTGGCCTGGCCGGCGCTGCTTCTGCTGGCAGCCTGGCTGCGTCCCGGCCGGCGAACGGCGGTAGCCGTGATCGGCATCGCCGGCCTCGCCTCCTTCGTCGCCTGCGCCTGGCTGACCAGCGCGGCATCGGCATGGGCCTTCTATTTCTCGCCGCTGCGTGCCTGGGAGTTCGCCGCCGGCGGCCTGGCGACGCTGGTCCCAGCGACGTTCCTGCTGCATCGTCCGTGGCTGCGCGCTGCACTTGGCTGGCTCGGCCTGGCGCTGATCGCGGCGGCCTATCTGTGGCTGAGCGAGGACCTGCCCTTTCCCGGCTACCTGGCGCTGCTGCCGGTTGCCGGCACGGTGCTGGTGCTGTTGGGCGGGGCTGGCGAGGAGCGGGCTGGCATATGGACCAAGGGGCGGGCCAACAGGCGGAACAACTGGCAGGCCTTTGGCCCGGCCGCAGCTCTGTCGCTGCCGCCCCTGCAATGGATCGGCGCGCTCTCCTATTCGCTCTATCTCTGGCACTGGCCGGTGATCGTCTATACGCAGATGCTGGTGCCGGATCTCAGCGTGCCGCAGCGCCTCGGTTCCGGCGCGCTGGCCTTGGCGCTGTCGGTGTTCACCTATCGCCTGATCGAGAACCCCGGACGACGTGCCGGCTGGCTGACGGCAGGCGCCAAGGCTGCTTATTTCAGCGCAATCCCGCACGCAAAACCGCGTCTCACTTTTCCTGCAATAGCGCTGGTTCCCGCGCTTGCGCTCACGGGTGCCGGCGTGGCGGTCGCCTTTGCCAACGCGCATCTGGCCCAGCGCAACATCGACCCCGAGCAGCGCGGCATCGAGCAGGCGGCCGAACAACCCTCCATCGCGCGCACCGTCGACAAGAGCTGCCTGCTCGACTTCCACACGGTGACGCCCAAGCCCTGCGTGTTCGGCGCCACCGATGCCGCCCACACCATCGTGCTGTTCGGCGATTCCCATGCCGACCACTGGTCGACGCCGCTGATCGAGGCGGCCAGGCGCAACGATACTAAGGTGGTCACCTATCTCAAATCATCGTGCCGCGCCTCGCGGCTCTCGACCTTCAACACCGTGCTGAAACGCGACTACACCGAATGCGACGCCTGGCGCGAGCAGGCGATATCGGACATCATCGCCCGCAAGCCGCGCCTGGTGGTGATCTCGGAATTCTCCATTGGCAATCTGACGCGCGACATGCCCGCCGCCAGCCGCACCGCCGAGACCGCGCGCTGGCAGGCCGGCCTGCGCTCGACCTTGCAGGCCTTCAGCCGGGCCGGCGTCGAGGCCGCGGTGATCCGCGACACGCCGATCAACACCAGCTTCGCCGATTCCTGCGTGGCGCGCGCGCTGTGGTGGCGCGAGGCACCGTCGCCGCACTGCGACACGCCAAGGACCGAGGCCGCCAATGACGGCGCGGCCGCCACCGAGCGCGCCATCGTGGCCAGCGTGCCCGACACGCTCTATGTCGACCTCACCGACCATTTCTGCGGCCGCACCGCCTGCCACGTCTTCATCGGCGGCAAGCTGGCCTTCCGCGACCGCCATCACCTCGCCACCGCCTTCGCCGAGACGCTGGAGCGGCCGCTGGAGAAGGCGTTGTTTTAAATGATGTGGCGCGGGTCGCCTTTCTGTGAGGCCGGTGCTGCCCCTCATCCGCCTGCCGGCACCTTCTCCCCGTATAGTGACGGGGAGAAGGGAAATCGCCGCAACCTTCGTTCTTCGTTCTCACCGCTGACGATTGGCGAAACCATACACGACAGCGTCCTTCTCCCCGTCACTATACGGGGAGAAGTGCCCGGCAGGGCGATGAGGGGCAGCGCCTCGGAAGACAGTCAGGTGCACCTTCGGCAACCTCATCCATCCGATCTCGTCGCGCTCCTATCGCCACCCACCCGACGCCGTAATCCGCTCTCCCGTCAGCCAACCGGCCTCGTCGGACGCCAGAAACACCGCCACCCGCGCAATGTCGTCGGGCTGGCCGAAGCGGCCGAGCGGGGTGACGGCCACCAGCGCCTCCTCGTGTTCGCTGCCGACGATGCCGACGCGCTGCAGCCCTTCGGTGTCGACGCCGCCTGGCGCGATCGCGTTGACGCGGATGTGGCGGGCGCCAAGCTCACGCGACATCGACAGCGTTATCGAATCCACCGCCGCCTTGGTGGCGGCATAGACCAACGAATTGGGCTGCGGATTGGAACTGGCGACCGAGCTGATGTTGATGATGCTGCCGCCGGCCGGCCCGAAATGCTTCACCGCTTCCTGGATGGTCAGCACGACGCCCAGCACATTGGTGTCGAATTCGCGGTGGAACTCGGCCTCCGTCACCGCCTCCAGCGGCTCGAACTGGAACACGCCGGCATTGTTGACCAAGATGTCGATGCCGCCGAACGAGGACTTTGCCGCTTCAAACAGGCCGCGCACGTCAGCCGCTTGCGCGACATCGCCCTTCACCGCGACCGCCCGGCCGCCGACGTCCGCGATGGCGGCGACGACGCGCTCGGCCCCTTCCCGCGATGAGGCATAGTTGACCACGACAGCCGCGCCCGCCGCCGCCAGCCCCTTGGCGATGGCTGCTCCTATGCCCTTTGATGCGCCGGTGACGATGGCGACCTTGCCGTTCAGACTGCTCATCCATTCTCTCCTTGATCCTGACGATGAGCGGTATTTAAGTGCGCGTAAAAAGCGTATTAGCCTGACCTCAGGCCATTCTTTCTTGCCTGGAATTCCGCAATCAGCCCTTCTCGACATGGGACGATGCCGCCATGACCACAATCCTCGAAAAGACCGCCGGCCTCGTCGCTTTCGTGCGCACGGTGGATGCCGGTTCGTTCCAGGCCGCCAGCCGGCTGATCGGCTCCAGTCCGTCGGCCGTGTCGAAGAGCGTGGCGAAGCTGGAGCGGAGGCTCGGCGCTAAACTCATCCAGCGCTCGACGCGCAGGCTGGGGCTGACCAGCGAAGGCCTCGCCTATTACGAGCGGGTGGCGCCGCTGCTGCAGGCGCTCGACGATGCGCAGGACATCGTGCAGAGCACCGGTACGGCGCGCGGCCTGCTGCGTGTCACCGCCCCGGTCGAACTCGGCCGCGGCCTCATTGCCTCATGAGGTGCAGCTGTTTCTGGCAGAGCAACCGGAAGTGAAGCTGGAACTCAGCGTCACGGACCGCCATGCCGACCTGATCCGCGAGAACTATGACGTGGCGGTGCGCATGGGCACGCTGGCCGATGCCGGGCTCACGGCGCGGCGCATCGCCAGCCTGCCGATCGTGCTGGTGGCCGCCCCCGCCTATCTCCAGCGTCGAGGCTTGCCAGCCTCGATCGCCGATCTGCGACACCACGATTTCGTCCGCTATGTATCGGCCGGCCGCCCTCGGGCCATCACTTTCGCCGACGGCACCAAAATCGTGCCCGACGGCCGCTTCGACACCGACGACGGCGGCGCCATCCGCAACGCGGCACTTTCCGGCGCCGGCATCGCCCACCTCCTGCAAGTCGCCGTGCAAGACGACATCGACACCGCCCGACTCATGCGCGTCCTGCCAGATGTGCCGATGCCAACCATGCCGGTCCACATCGTACACGCCTTCGGCCGGCAACTGCCGGTGCGGGCAAGGCTGTTCGTGGAGTTTTTGGCAAAGCAAATGGGGAGGTTGGGAAGGTGAAATGTCTGCCGGGCACGGCCCCGGTGCCCGCATTGCTCATCACATCTTTAAGAATCTGTGGAACGGGGCCGCGCCTCGGGGATTATATTAGGCTAACCTTGAAAAGGAGGTAGCCATGAAGAAGCTCCTGCTTGCTTCGGTTATCGCCATTGCTTCGGCGGCGGCGATGATCGCTCCCGCGAATGCCGGTAGTCGCATCACGATCGGCATCGGCGGCTATGCCGACGACTATTACGGCAACGGTTATTACAATGGTTATGGTGACTACGGCGATCGCTACGCCTATCGCCGCTACTACCAGGACGAGTCCTACGACAACGGCTACAGGCCGCGTTACTACCACCGGTACCACCGTTGTCACATCGAACTGGTCAAGCACTGGCGCCATCACCACAGGATCATCGAGGAAATCCGCGTCTGCGGATGACCTGATCCGGGAAGACTGATCCGGCCGGCATTGCCGGTCGGGTGGTCTGTCACCCGACCCTTCTCCCCACCATCATCCCATAGTGCACCGCCAGCAGGTCCAGTCCGACCTTCAACAGCTTCGTCACTACATCCCGCCCCTCGCCGGTCTGCTCGGCCAGACTCTTGATCGAGCCGCCTGCGCAGCAGACTTTCTGCACTATGTCAGCCACGTCCCAATGGCGTAGCGCCTTGCTCGCGGTGGCGTGGGCGCGGCCAGCGTCGAGCACACTGTCGGCGATGCCGCCGCCGTGCCGACCGCCGTCGACGCGCTCGCTCCAGCGCATCGGCTTCACGCTCGCCTGCTGGCTGCAGCGGAAATCCTCGCGGTAGCGCAAGCCGGCCTCGCGCTGCTGACGCGACAGCGAGGTGATGCCCAGCAGCGGATCCACATTGCGCACCCGCACGATGCCGCCGGTGGAGGTGAAGCCGTCATTCGACACCTCGTAGACGCGGCCCGCTTCCAGCGTGCCCGCAGCCAGCCGCTTGCGGCCGAAGCCATCATCCTTAAGCGCGAAATCATGGCCGATCTCGCGGCGGATGCGCACCTGCTCGGCCTCGCCCTTCGGCAGTTTTGGTGCCTGCGGTCTTGCGGCTCTGGTTCTCTTGCTCACGGGAGACTCCTGGTTGGGGTGTTGGGATTGGGTTGGGCCGTGCGGAACCTGCGTTCCTCGCCCCCGCAGAGCGGGGGAGAGGGAGAGGTGGCTCGGGCGGAGCCCGAGACGGAGAGGGGGCAGCGCGGGGGATCATGGTTGGGTGCCCTATCCTCAACCGGCATTGACTGAGCGGAGGTTGCCCCTCTCCGTCTTGGCTACGCCGAGCCACCTCTCCCCACTCCGTGGGGCGAGGAACCCAAGTTCTGACGCGCCGCCCCTCGCGGCGAGCGGCTCGCGGTTGGCGCGGCGTTTTGCGCAGCTCGATGCGGAGCTGCGCTTTGGAGAGGCAAAACCAAGCCTTGCCGCGGCCGCGGCCATATCCGCGTCCGGACTAATGGAACCAGCGCGAACTTTCGACGTTATGTCGCGTCCATACCAACGGGAGGTTTGCGTATGACAGCTTTCATGCCGGTTACGCTGCGCTTTTGCGACAGCAGAACCATGTTGGTCGGCTCGGTGGCCGAGGCCGCCGACGCGCTCAGGCAGCAATGGCCAGACAAGACAGCACCTGGCTATGTCGAGGCGGCCAGGCTCGTCGCCTTGGCGGTAGACGGCACTTGCAGCCAGCGCATCGCCTTCGACGCCCTCACCAGGGCGGCTGGCCAACAGAATATATTGGTGGCCAGGCCAAGAAGCCGCGCCCATGCCTGGCTGGACGCCGTGGTCCCGTGAGGGTTGTGAGGTTGGTGGGCCGGGCCGGGCCGAAAATGTGATGCAACCGCCAGCCAGCGTGGCGCGTTGATAAGAGCGGGGTTTCCAGCCCCGCGCAGAGTGAAGGTGAACGCCGTGGGTACGATGAAGACCGGAGTGCCGCTCAAGGTGCGGATCGACGGGCAGATCGAAGAGATCGACTGCGTCAACGACGCCGCCGACTTCCTGCAGCGCTGGCCGCTCGAGCGGCGCGGCCATGTCTACCGCAGCGCCCTCAACGCCTGCAGCGCTGCCATCGCCGCGCAGATTTCCGAATCCGACGCCATGAAAGTGTTCACCGGCTTTGCCAGGGTGGCCGACATCCTGGAGGCCGAAGGCGGACCGGCCATGACGCTCGAGACCAGGACCGTGCAAAGCCGCATGCCCAAGCAAGGCCGGCAGGTACCGAAATAGGGCGACGAGGTTTCTTTCTCCCCGTTCACGGGGAGAAATGCCCGCCAGGGCAATGAGGGGCGGCGCCAGCGCTTCGGTCGGATGCTTGAAGCTCATATCTGTTTTCAATCCCACCACGTCAGCGCCGCCCCTCATCCGCCTGCCGGCACCTTCTCCCCGTAAACGGGGGTGAAGGGATGCTCAGCCGCCTGCGCCTCAAAAACGCGGCGGCGAAAGCGGGCCTGGTGATAAGGGCAATAGCTTTTCAGCGCCTTGGTGCGCATGCCGCAGCACAGCATGGCGGCGCCCGGCCGACTGCCCGGCGCATCGTTTTCAGGATCTTCTTCCAGCGTCAGGTCCAGCGGCGCGCGGCAGCGGCCGAACAGGCAGTCGATGAAACGCATCGCCACGCCATGCGGCTGGCGGCCGAGGGCCGCACGAGGCGGCACCGGCATCTCCAGGCGATAGGCTTCGCCATCGGCGACCAGCACGCCCACTTCGCGCACCGACAGGGGTTGCGGCAAGCGCTTCGGCCGGACCGGCGTGCCGGCGATGCCGGTGGCAAGCGCGACGTCGATCGTGTCGGACACCTTGGCGATGGCCCCGTCCGTTCCGTTCGCCCGCTTGCGCGCCTTGGGTTTGCGGGCCGGCAGCCGCTTGCCATTGGCAAAGCCGATCGCACTCAGCATGGCGTTGCGGTGCACGATGCCGATGATGGCGTTGCGCGACACGCGCGCGGCGCGCAGCACAGTGAAAGCCGCCGCGATCTTCGAGGCGGAAAGCCCGTCCTTCAGCCAGCCGGCGATCACTTGCAATTCGGCGTCGGTATAGCTTGCCATCTCAAGGCTCCATCCAAAGTTCTGCCTTCGGCCGTGCGCCGTCGGGCAAGCGTCAGGGCTGGGCCCGGTTGCCTGGGCCGCAGTCAGGGTTGTCGGTTCGGGGGGCCGGCTGGCGCCGGCTTCAGCCTCACCGGGAGCGGGCTCGCCGCCTGGCCGGTTCAGCGAGGCGCGAAAGCCGCGCCTCGGCCGTTTTTCTGTCGGAGGCGGAAACCGCCCTGCCCGCCAGCGGATCGAACAGGATGACGGTGCCATCCTGCGTGCGGATGCATGACCGGTCAGCTGGACCGGCAGAATCCTGGCCAGCGCCATCTCGATCGAATTGGGGGCCGGAGCCGCTGGGAGCGGCGGCTCCGGCCGTTCCGGTCGCCGGTGACGGGCGGACCGGATCCGAGGCCGATGCAATCAGGCAAGGCACCTCGGGCTTCGCTCCGGCCGGGGAGGAGGACGGCCGGGGCGGAAGGGAATGGCTGGCGGTGGTGACCGCCGGGTGCGCCTCATGCGAGGCCGGCGCCACGGCGCCATCGAATCTGGACAGGTTTTGCATGTCCATATATAAGCATAACTCAAAAATATATGCAAGCCATTCTTTCATAGACGAGAGCCACTTTCATCGCTCACATGCACGCCATGGCAAAAACGCAACTGTCAATCAAGGTCGGGGCGGCGATCCGCCAGGCGCGCAAGCAGCGCGGCCTGGTCATGCGCCACATTGCCGAGCACAACGACACCGATGTCGCCGCCGTCGGCAATTGGGAAACCGGCCGCAACCTGCCCAAGACCGAGAACCTGTTGAAGACCGCCGCCTTCCTGCGCGTCGACCCAGTGGCGTTGGGCAAGGGCGAGGTCGTCTTCCTCGATGACACCGGCCCGGTCGCCGACGTGGAGATCGTCACCGATGCCGGCCCACCACCCGCCGGACCGATGGATATCCCGGTGCTGGGCGCCGCCGTCGGCGGCGATGACGGCGACTTCACCTTGAACGGCGAGCCGGCCGGCTATGTCCAGCGTCCGCCCGGCATCCGCAACCTCCCCAAGGTGTTTGCGCTACACGTGCTGTCCGATTCCATGGTGCCGCGCTACGAACCGGGCGACATGATCTACTGTGGCGGCCGTGAGGCGGTGCCCGGCGACCATGTCGTGATCGAGACCTTTCCCGAAGAAAACGAGCGCAACGGCAAGGCCTTCATCAAGAAGCTGGTCAAGCGCACCACCGCCGAGCTTGTGGTCGAGCAGTACAATCCGCCGAAGACGCTGACCTTCAACCGCTACGCCATAAAACAGGTCTGGCGCGTCATCCCGCTCAAGGAACTGCTGGGGTATTAGGGTGGCGGCTCCCGCAGCGCGCCTCTCCTCACGCCCGCCTCGCTCCCTCGAGCGGCGCCTCGCGGTCGTTCAGCATCCGGGCTTCGCTGCGCACGCGCTGGCGCTCGTCGATGAACGCCGCCTGGATCGAAATGGCCACGCCCGGCAGCCCGTCGGCGCGGCAGGCCGAGCAGACGATGCGGCCTGAAAGGGCGGCCAGCGGCGTATTCCCCGACACCCCGAACCGCTTCAGCTGATCGGGCCGCCACCATCTGTTGCGGCCGCAATCGGCGCACTCGACCGATATCGAGGCGACATGCGCGATTACTGCTTCCTTGCCTGGCAATGCCATCGCCCCTGCCTCGTCTTTGTTCCTGATTTGTTCGCATAATCCTGTGTTTTAGGCCGCGAGTCGAGTCGCCCATCTCAAAGATTCCCAAAAGTTTTTCTTCTACAGTTTTTGAGTTATGCTTATATCGACTCACAAATGTGAGTCGGGGCGCGAACCGCCCGCCGCATCATATCCGGGAGTGACGATGGACGCCCTTGCCGCCGATTTCGCCCGCGCCTGCGGTTACACCGGCGACAGCCCTGCTCTGCTCGAAGCCTTCGACGCGATCCGCCGCAACGGCATCGAGCGCGCCCGCCAGGATCATGTCAGGCGCAAGGCCGTCATCGATGCACTGAAACATTCGCAGGCGCTGTTCCTGACGGCGATCGGTCCGGCGCTGTCGGCGCAAGAAGCCATCGAGGATGCCGCCCGCTTCATCGCCTTCTGGCGCAACATGCCGCGCTGGCGCCAGGAGCGGCGCCTGCCCGACCTCATCAGAGCCAGACAGCAGCGCCTGATGGCACGTTACTTCCGCCGTTACGGTCACCGGCTCTGGGCGTTGGAAGCGGCCTGACGAGCAGGCATCCAATAGCTTGCCTCCCGTACAGCACCCCTCATCCGTCTCGGCGCTGTGCGCCGACCCAACCTTCTCCCCGAGAGGGGAAGCGACTATCTTCTCACCCGCGACTTCAGCCAGCGGTCGAACGCCACGGCCAGAATCAGGATCAGGCCGATGACGATGCTTTGCGTGTAGGACGAGACGTTGTTGAACTGCAGCCCGTTCTGCAGCACGCCGATCAGGGCGGCACCCACCACCGTGCCGCCGACCGAGCCGATGCCGCCGAACAGCGAGGTGCCGCCGATGACCACGGCCGAGATCACCGTCAGCTCGTAGCCGATGCCGGCAACCGCTTCCGAGGAGTTGAGCCGCGCCGACAGCAYGAAGGCGGCCAGACCGGCGAAGAAGCCGACGATGACATAGACCGAGACCAGGATGCGGTCGACCCGCAGGCCCGACAACCGTGCCGCCTCGGCATTGCCGCCGACGGCATAAACGGCGCGGCCGTAGCGCGTGTAGCGCAGCACGATGTGGCACAGGATCGCGGCCGCCGCGAAGATCAGCGCCGGCACCGGCACCGGGCCGATCAGGCCGGTGCCGAACCAGCGCATCGAAGCGTCGAAGCCCGAGATCGGGCCGCCATTGGAAATGGTCAGCGTCAGTCCGCGAAACACCGTCAGCCCGCCCAGCGTGACGACGAAGGGCGGCACTTTCAGCCTGGTGATGGCAAGGCCCTGCACGCCGCCTGCTGCCGCGCCAACCACGACGGCGGCCAGCAGGGCGGCGAACCAGCCATAGCCCTGCGTGCCTGAGGTCGACAGCGACAGCGTGTTGGCGGTGCCGCCCTTGGCGACCACGGCGGCGACCATGCCGCAGAAGGCAAGCAGCGAGCCGACCGACAGGTCGATGCCGGCGGTGAGGATGACGAAGGTCATGCCGAGCGCGATCAGCCCGGTGATCGAGATCTGCCGCGTGATGTTGAACAGGTTGATCGGATCGATGAAGCTCGGCTTCAGCACGGTGAAGACGACGACCAGTGCGGCCAGGAACAGCAGCGGCCCAAAGCTCATCAGCAGCCGCGCGATGTTGATGCCGCTACGCTGGTTCTGCTCTCCCGCCACGCTCATCGTGCCTGCCCCTTCGCATCTGGCCCCTTCGCATCCCGCTTGTCGAGTGCCATCAGTTCCATCAGTTTTTCCTCGCTTGCCTCGATCCCCGGCATCTCGCCGGTGATGCGCCCCCGGCGCATGGTGACGATGCGGTCCGACACCGCCAGCACCTCCGGCAGTTCGGACGAGATCATCATCACCGCGATGCCGCCCGCCGCAAGCTGCACCAGGATTTGGTGCACCTCGGTCTTGGCGCCGACATCGACGCCGCGCGTCGGCTCGTCGACGATCAGCACTTTCGGATCGCGCGCCAGCCAGCGCGCCAGGATCACCTTTTGCTGGTTGCCGCCAGACAGGCCCTCGATCGCCTGTTCGACCGAGGCCATGCGGATCGACAGCATCTTGCGAAAACCGGCAAGCGCGTCGCGTTCGCGCCGCTCGGCCATGAAGCCGAAGCCGTTGCTGAACGTGCCGAGCGAAGCGACGGAGAAATTCGGCAGGATACCGAGTGCGGCAAAGATCGCCTGGTGCTTGCGGTCCTCCGGCACCAGGCCGATGCCGAGTGCTATGGCATCCGCCGGTGACGCGGGAGCGATTGGCTTGCCGTCGAGCGTGATGGTTCCCGTCGCGATGCGGTCGGCGCCGAAAATGGCGCGCGCCAGCTCCGTGCGGCCGGAGCCGACGAGGCCGGCAACGCCGAGGATCTCGCCAGCCTTGAGATCGATGTCGACGCCGTCGAGCACGATGGCATGCGGCGCCTCGGGGTCGCGCACGGTGCGCAACCCGCGCACCGACAGCACGACATCGCCGGCGACCGCGCGCTGCGCCGGTCGTGCATAGAGTTCGGACGCCGCGCGGCCAACCATCTTCTCGATGATCTTCGGCAACGCGATCGGCCCGCCCTGGCGGTCGAGGTGCCCGGCCAGCCTGCCATCGCGCAGCACCGTCATGCGGTCGCAGATGGCGGAGGCCTCTTCCAGCCGGTGGGTGACGAACATGATGGCGACCTTGTCCCTGCGCAGCCGGTCCATGATCGACAGCAGCCGCTGCACCTCGGTCTCGGTCAGCGCCGAGGTCGGCTCGTCCATGATGATCAGCCGACTTTCCAGCGACAGCGCACGGGCAATCTCGACCAGCTGCTGTTCGGCCACCGACAGCGCCGACACCAGCGTCATCGGATCGATGGAGAGACCGACGCGGGCGATGATCGCCCGGGAATCTTCCTCCATCTTGCGCCAGCTGACCAGCCCGAGCGGACCGATCGGTGCGCGGCCGATAAAGATGTTCTCCGCCACCGTCAGAGTCGGGATCAGGCTCAGCTCCTGGTAGATGGTGACGATGCCGAGCCGCTTGGCATCCTGGGGACTGGACGGATGATAGTCGGCGCCGTCGAAAATGATGTGCCCGCTCGACGGCGGCATGACGCCCGACAGGATCTTGAGCAGCGTCGACTTGCCGGCGCCGTTTTCCCCAAGCAGGCCGAGGATTTCGCCCGGCCGGATGTCGAGCGAGACGTCGCTCAGCGCGGTGACGCCGGAGAAATGCTTGGTGACGCCCTCGACGGCAAGCAGGATGGGCGGTGACGATACGGCTTCAGCTAACGGCAATGGTTGCTCCCTGAGTCATCGAACGTCAGCGCTGCCTCTCACCTTACCCTCTCCCCGGAGACGGGGAGAGGGGGTCGCCAGCGTCAGAGCGATTGCCTTCTCCCCGTCGCTACACGGGGAGAAGGTGCCGGCAGGCGGATGAGGGGCGGCGCCAGCTTCAGCGATCTGTGCGCAACCTACTCAACTACTTGGTCTCGCCAATCCGCTCGGCCTTGTCGAGATTGTCCTTGCCGATGACGATTGGCGTCAACAGCACCAGCTTCTCCTTCGGCTCGGTCTTGTCCTTGGCGTAAGCCACCGCAATGCGTACCGCCGTGCGCGACTGTTCGCCGGGGAACTGCTCGACGGTGCCGGCGAGCTTGCCGTCACGTACAGCGACCAGAGCTTCCGGCAGCGCGTCGAAGCCGTAGATTTTCACGTCGGTGAAGTTGCGCGCCGCACACGCCTCCATGGCGCCGAGCGCCATGTCGTCATTGGCGCAGACGATGGCATCCGGCTTGCCGTTGGCGGCAAGGCCGGCTTCGGTCACCGACAGAGCCTCGGCGCGGGCGAAGTTGGCGGTCTGCTCGAATACGATCTGGTACTTGTCCTTCAGCGGGTCGAGCACATTGTGGACACCCTTGTTGCGATCGATCGCCGGGCCGGCGCCGGGCTGGCCCTGCAGATGGAAGATCTTGGCGCCATTGGGGAACGCCGCCACCATGGCGTTGGCCTCCGCCTCGCCGCCCTTGACGTTGTCGGCGCCGACATGGGCCAAAATGCCTTCGACGCCGTCGACACGGCGGTCGATCGTCACCACGGGAACACCGGCCTTGACCGCTTCCTCGATTGCCGGCGCCAGCGCGTTGACGTCGAGCGGCGAGATGACGATGGCGTTGACCTTCTGCACCAGCGCCGCCTCGATGTCGGCGGTCTGCTTGGTGGCGGAGTTCTGGCCGTCGCTCTCGGTCAGGTTGACGCCTTGCGCGGCGGCCTCGGCCTTGATCTCGTTCAGCATGTGCACGAAGAACGGAAAGCCGAGATTGGGCACCGAGCCGAGGATGGTGAGCTTGTCCTCGGCAAACACCGAGGGCGCGGCAAGCATCATGGCGCCAAAGGCCGCGGTCGACAGCAGGAATTCACGTCTGTTCATAGGGTTCCTCCTCCACAGGGACGCATCATCCCCAAGGCCGTGATTGGTCTTGGGAAGGGATCATGCGCCGGTTCAAAGTGTTGGAGCATCCTCCGTGCGCCCGAAAACGCGTGCAGCTCCAGCTGGTCGCCGATGTTGAAAAGTGCCTCCCATCGACGTCAGCGCGGGGATGCTAACCCAGGGTCATCCGTTTGCGCAATAATCGATAGAACGGAACTGTTGGGCAAATTATCGGAATTGTCGGATTTTTGGATTTCTGGGGCCGGCAACGCTTTGCCCTTCGCGGCCAGCGTCCTGTTTGCGAGCGTTTTTCCGATTGACGCGGCAAGCGGCGTCTTTTATAGAACCAGATAGTTCCAGAACTAAATGGTTCCGTAATGGCAACTCAAATCTCCCTCGACGACACATTCGCCGCGCTGGCCGACCCGACGCGCCGCGCCATCCTTGCCCGGTTGCTCGACGGCGAAGCCTCGGTCGCCGAACTGGCGCAACCTTTCGCGCTGACCGTGCGGGCGATCTCCAAGCATGTCGGCGTGCTGGAGCAGGCAGGCCTGGTCACCCGCAGCCGGTCGGCGCAGAAGCATCTGAGCCGCATCGAACTCAAGCCGTTGCGTGACATCGACCGCTGGCTCGACGGCTATCGCAAGCTTTGGGAAGGCCGCTTCGACCGCATGGAGGACTTGCTGCGGCGCGACCCGGACAAACCGGAATGAGCGCGCCCATGACCTCGGCGGACGACCGCAGCTTTGCCATCGAGCGGACTTTCCACGCCCCGGTCGAGCGTGTCTTCCGGCTGTGGACGGATCCTGTGCTGGTGGCRCAATGGTGGGGCATCAAGGACTGCACCATCCCGCATTGTGTGCTCGACCTGCGCGTCAGCGGCCGCTGGCGCATCGACATGCGCACCTCGAGCGGCGCGCTCTACCGCAACCAGGGCAGCTATCTCGAAATCGTGGAGAACAGCCGACTGGTCTATTCCGACGAGCCGGATCCCGAATTGCGCGAATGGGCCGGCAAGCCACCGGGGCAAAGTCGCCATACGGTGACTTTCACGCCGGATGCGCAGCGAACCCACGTTCATTTCGAGGTGACGCTGGCCAGCGCTGCCGACCGCGAGCGCCTGCTGGCACTCGGCATGCGCGGCGGCTGGACGCAGAGCTTCGACCGGCTCGAGCAGCTGATAGGAGCGACCCATGCTCGCTGAAAACGCCGAGCCGACCACGCAGGCCGTCCTGTCGCGGGATGGAACGCCGATCGCCTGCGAGCGCCGTGGCCAGGGCCATCCGCTCATCCTGGTCGACGGCGCGCTCTGTTCCCGCACCATGGGCCCGAGCCTTCAACTCGCCAGGGCGCTTGAAGGCAGCTTCACCGTGTTCCGCTACGACCGCCGTGGCCGGGGCGACAGCGGCGACACCACGCCCTACGCGGTCGAGCGCGAGATCGACGACATCGAGGCCGTGCTCCAGGCAGCTGGCGGTGAGGCCTTCGTCTGGGGCATGTCGTCAGGCGCCATGCTGGCGCTGATGGCGGCAAGCCGCCTGCCCGGCATCGGCAAGCTGGCGCTCTACGAAGCGCCGCTGATCGTCGACGACAGCCGCGAGACCACGCAAGGCGACTGGGCAACGATCCGGGCCGCGATCGCTGAAGACCGGCGCGGCGACGCGGTGACCGCCTTCCTCAGATCGGTCGGTATGCCCGGCCTGCTGATTGTCTTCATGCGGCTGACGCCGATCTGGCGCAAACTCAAGGCGGTGGCGCATACATTGCCCTATGACGGCGCCATCGTCGCCGGCGATCAACGCGGCAAGATGCTAGACCCTGCCCGCTGGGCTTCGGTGCGCGTGCCGATCCTGGTGACCGATGGCGGCAAGAGCCCGCTCTGGATGCAGCGTGGAAACAAGGCGCTGGCCGAGGCGTTGCCCAATGCCCGCTACCGGACGCTGGCCGGTCAGAACCACATGCTGAAACCCGCCGCGCACGCACCCGTGCTGACGGCGTTTTTCAACGGTCGGGAATAGCCTCTTCCGGTAAGAACAGCTTCGTGGAAGGAGACAGCCCGCCATCGCCGCATGTGAGCGAGCCTCGCCGCATCCGGCTTGCGAAACCGTCGTGGCCCGTGGCATCTGTCTGACACAACGGACCGATCCCCAGCAGCATGGCAGCACGACCACCACCGCCCAACAGCAGGCCACCTGCCCGCAACGCTAGCACTGGCAAGCCGCACACTGGCAAACCGCCTGGCGTCAGCCTCAACCGCGCTTTGTCGAAGCTCGGCCTGTGCTCGCGCACGCAGGCCGAGGTGCTGATCGCCGAGGGGCGCGTGCGCGTCGGCGGCAAGGTGGTGCGCAATGCGGCCCTTCGTGTCGACCTCAACCGCGACCGCATCGTCGTCGACGACCGGCCCGTGGTTGCCGAGCGCAAGGTCTATCTCATCCTCAACAAGCCGCGCGGTATGGTTACCACCCGCGACGACCCGCAACAGCGCGACACCGTCTATGCCTGCCTCGACGGGCTCGACTTGCCCTTCGTCTCGCCGGTCGGCCGGCTCGACAAGGCGAGCGAAGGCTTGCTGTTGATGACCAACGACACCCAGTTTGCCAACCGGCTGATGGACCCGGCCTCGCATCTGCCCAAGACCTACCACGTGCAGATCGGCACGGTGCCCGACGCCGCGATGCTGGAAAGATTGCGCGCCGGCGTGACCGTCGACGGCGAGACCCTGACCACGAACGCGATCGAGCTTCTGCGCAGTGGTGGTCGCACCGCGTGGCTGGAGATCGTGCTCGACGAGGGCCGCAACCGCCACATCCGCCGCCTGCTCGCCGCGCATGACATCGAAGTGCTGCGGCTCATCCGCATCGCCATCGGCCGCCTGCTGCTCGGCGACCTCGCCAAGGGCACGGCGCGGCACCTGACGCCGGAGGAATTGGCGCTGCTGGCGGAGTAAGTGGCAGGTGCAGGCCCCTTCAACCGCGACACTTCAAAAAATTCTTGCCCCCCACCGATGATTTCCGCTCACCCGCGCTGTCCTGATCTACAGGCGCTGGAATGGTCCGGCGGCCGGAAGAAACGAGGTGATCCATGGCATCGTTACAAGGTCAGAATGTCGTCGTCGTCGGAGGCAGCCGGGGCGTCGGCCGCGCGATCGTCGAAACCACACTCAGCGCGGGCGCGACGGTGCTCGCCGTAGCCCGGGGTGCAGCCGATCTGAAACAGCTGTCCTGGGAGAAGCCCAGGGTGAAGACATTGGCGGTCGACGCCACGCAGGAGATCGCGCCCGATGCGGTGTTCGCCGCGCTGGAGCCGGATGTTCTAGTGATCTGCGCCGGCGCCCTCGCCCCGTCGGCGCCGGTCCAGAACCAAAGCTGGGACGACTTCTCCGCGAACTGGGACATGGACGTCAAGGCATCGTTCCTGTTTTGCAAGGCCGCACTTCAGGGCCGGCTGAAGCCGGGCAGCCGGGTGGTGCTGATCTCCAGTGGCGCGGCGCTCAGCGGCGGGCCGCCGAACTCCGGCGGCTACTCCGGCGCCAAGCGCATGCAGATGTTTCTTGCCGCCCATTGCCAGAAGGAAGCCGACCGGCTCGGCCTCGGCCTTCGCTTCATGGCGCTGGTGCCGATGCGGATCATGCCGGACACCGGCGTCGGCCAGCGCGGCATCGACAGCGTCTCGGCCTATCTCGGCATCAGCCCGACGGATTTCCTCGCCAGCATGACCGACATGCAGACACCGGCCGATGTCGGGCACGCCGTGGTCACGCTCGCCGGCGGCAAGCTGCAAGGCGTCTCCTTCACCGTCAGCGGCAGCGGACTTGCGGCGGCGGCATGAGGCGCGCAGGATGCCAGTCGCATTCAACACGATGGGCTCAACATGACAGACGCTCCTGGCCCGCTTGAGCCCATCGGCGAGCAAGGCCAGCCGATCCTCGACCGGCTGGCCTTCGAGCGCCTGACAATGGCCCATCGCCGCGCACTCAAGCTGCATTGCTACCGGATGATGGGCACGCTGCACGAGGCCGACGACCTCATCCAGGACACGTTCCTGAAAGCCTGGCGCGGCCGGTCGCAATTCGATGGCCGCGGCTCGCTCCGCGGCTGGCTCTACACCATCGCCACCAACAGCTGCCTCAACGCCATCAAGGCGAGGTCACCGGCGCATCGCATCGTCGAGCAGCCCGGACGGCCGCCGAGCGAAGGGCGGGCCGCCGCCGGGCCCGCCGCCGAACTCGCCTGGCTGGAGCCCTACCCGGACACCGAGCTGCCGGACCTTATCGACGGCGAGCCGGGCCCGGAAGCGCGCTACGAGACCCGCGAAGCGGTGCAACTCGCTTTCGTCGCCGCGATCCAGTCCTTGCCGCCCAGGCAGCGCGCCGCCCTTTTGCTGTGCGACGTGCTGGGCTGGTCGGCGCTCGAGAGCGCGCAATTGCTGGGCGGCTCCGCCGCTTCGATCAACAGCGCCCTGCAGCGGGCCCGCGCAACGCTTGGGGCACGCTATCCGCAGGGGCGTCCGCTGCAGCGATCGCGGCCCACCGGCGAAGAGGGCCTGCTGCTGGAGCGCTACATGCAGGCCTGGCAGTCCGCCAACCTCGACGGCTTCATCGAACTGCTGCGCGAGGACGCCACCTATCACATGCCGCCATGGCTGGACTGGTATCAGGGCCGCCGGGCGATCCATGGTTTCTTCAAGACTGTCTGGGGCAATTTCGCCGGCTACCAGCCGGTCGCCACCCGCGCTAACGGCCAGCCCGCGGTCGCGATCTATGCGCGGCGCCATCAGGATTCGGAATGGCGCGCCCAGTCGCTGCATGTCATCGAGCCGGGCGACGRCGGGATCGCCTCGCTCACGGTCTATGTCGGCCCGCTCGGCCCCGACCTGTTTGCTCCCTTCGGCCTGCCGCCCGTCTGGCCGGCCTCCTGACGGGAAGCTGTCAGGAGGCCTGGTCTATATCTGCGCACGAGCCCGACCATGGCTCCAGCAAATCAGGGAGCAAATGCGATGAATTTCGTCTCGGTCCGCATCATCACGTCGGATGTCCAGCGCCTCGTGCGGTTCTACAGCGAGATCACCGGCATGCCCGTGACGATCTACACCGAAGACTTCGCCGAACTGGCGACACCGGCCTGCACGCTGGCGATCGGCAGCACGCGCACCTTGCAGCTGTTCGGCGGCGACGTCGCCCGCCCCGCCGACAACCACACCGCCATCATCGAATTCCGCGTCGGCGACGTCGATGCGGAATTCGCCAGGCTGTCCGACACCATCAAGGACGCAACCGTGCAGAAGCCGACCACCATGCCCTGGGGCAACCGCTCTTTGCTGTTCCGCGACCCGGACGGCAATCTGGTGAACTTCTTCACGCCGGTGACCGCCGAGGCGATCAAGAAGTTCGACAAGCAGGTTGTCGTCTGACCTATTTCTGGTTCCACTTACGAATGACCGGCTCGGTCAGATCGTGCTCGTAGCCGAGCACGCTGATGCTTGCGGTGTCCAGCACGAACAGCGCGCCGCCTTCCGGCGGCAGGCCGATCCAGCGCGCCGCCAACACCCGCAGGAAATGCGCGCTGGAAAACACCAGGATGTCGGCATTGGCCTTGCGCAGCGCGGCGATGATCGTGTCGGCCCGGGCGCCGACATCGGCCGCCGTCTCGCCCTTCGGGCAGCCATCGCGAAACACGTTCCACCCCGGGTGCTCGGCCAGGATCTGTTTTGTCGTCAGCCCTTCATAGGCGCCGTAGTCCCACTCCTGCAGATCGTCTTTCTTGACGCTCTCGGCGCCGAAGCCGGCAAGCACGCTGGTGTTGTAGGCGCGCTGCGACGGGCTCGACCATACGGCCGAAAACGACAGGCCTTTCAACCGCTCGGCGACGCCGCGCGCGGCAGCCTCGCCGGCCGGCGTCAGCGGCATGTCGGTGCGGCCGGTGTGCTGCCCCGAAAGGCTCCACGCCGTCTCGCCATGCCGGACCAGATGGATCTGCGGATATGCGCTGCTCATATGGGTGTCCCTCAAATCGCCGGCACCTTAGAGGAGGACGCGGCAAAGGGGAATCCGGCCAACGCGAAAGTGTGCAATCGCCTGGCGTTGATCCGCATCGAGCTGGCCCCTGTGATGAGCCCGGTGGCGCAACTATATCAAGGTCAGCCGCTACAGGCTCTCACCACCACAAGGGCGTGTCGGCCCTGGCACAACAGGTCACATCATCATGTACACACATTTGCTGATCGCCACGGACGGATCGGAACTGGCCGAAAAGGGCGTTGCCCACGGCCTGGCGCTGGCCAGCCGCCTCGGCGCCACCGTTACCTTTGTCCACGTCACCGAGCCATTCCCGATCTTCGCCTGGGGCGGCACCATGGCCGGCTATGCCGCCGGCGACGAATTCGTCGCCTATCAGGAAGGCGGTCGCCGATACGCCAAGGACGTGCTCGACAAATGCAAGGCGTCGGCGGAGCTGGCGAATGTGCGCGCCGAGGTGGTGCATATCGAGGACAAGAAGCCCGCCGAGGCGATCCTGGAATTGTCGAAGGCTGAGGGCTGCGACCTGATCGTGATGGCCTCGCACGGCCGCCGGGGACTGGGCAGGCTGCTGTTGGGAAGCCAGACCGCGGAGGTGCTGTCCTTAACCGAAATCCCGGTCCTGGTGGTTCGGTAGGCCTGCGCGGCTAAAACACCACCTCCCCCGCGAGATAGACCCCCAGCGCCAGCAGCCCGACGAAGAACACCGTGCGGAAGGTCTCGACGCTCATCCGCTGGCGCAGCGCCTGGCCGACGACCATGCCGGCCAGCGCCGGCGCCAGGGCTGCGGCCGATCCCGCCAGTTGCGCCGTCGGCGATGCGAAAGCTCCCGTTCTGAACAGTCCGATGGCCAGCGCTGCCGTCGAGACGGTGAAGGACAGGCCGAGCGCCTGGATCAGGTCTTCCCTGTCCAGCCGCAGCGATTGCAGATAGGGCACGGCCGGAATGACGAAGACGCCGGTGGCGCCGGTGACCAGCCCGGTCGCCACGCCGACCAGCGGCGACGCCCACGTCTCGTAGCGCGCCGGCGTGGTGAAGCCGGCCCTGGCGAGGCCGACAAACGCATAAAGCACCAGCGCCGCGCCCAGCCCCGCCGAGGCAAATCCCGTGTGCGAGCCGGTCAAAAGGCCGGCGCCGGCGACGGTGCCGAGCACGACACCGGCCATCATCGCCCACAGCCGCTTGCACAGGCGGCCGAACGACGGACCCGTCAACAATTGCCAGAGGTTGGTGACCAGCGACGGGATCAGCAGCAAGGCGGCGGCTTGCGCCGGCGGCATCGTCACCGCCAGCAGCCCCATCGCCACGGTCGGCAAACCCATGCCGACGACGCCCTTGACCACGCCGGCGGCGAGAAAGACAGCGCCAATCCAGGCGAGGACACCGGCGCTCAGCACGATCGCACCTTCAGGGCGGGATCAGTCATGCAGCAGCATGTCCGTGGCATCGGCCTCAGGGCTGGACTTTGCCGGCGCGGCATCGCGGCTGACGGAGGTCGTCGCGCATCCTCGCAGGCCGGGCTCCCACACCATCGCAAGGCAGGCCACGGCGACGGCCAGCACAACAGCCGTGCTTTCAAGAATGCCGGTCCGGCCTGATGTTCGTTCGCTCATCACACATCTCCACCTGAAACTGTTTGACGCAGATGCGGGCCGGTCACAATGTGGAAATTGCACTATCAGCCTTCGGCCAGGACGAAGGCTGATCCATGAAAGAAGTTACTGGCTTTGCCTGGCTGCCGAACCATTTGCAGGAGCAAAAGTATGCGCTTCGATCTGGTCGATCTCCGGCTGTTCCTGCTGGTGGCCGAGCGCGGCAGCATCACCCATGGCGCCGAACTCGCCGGCCTTGCCCTGGCCTCGGCCAGCGCCCGCATCAAGGGCATGGAGGATCGCCTCGGCGCGCCGCTGCTGGAACGCCGCCGCCGTGGCGTGGTGCCGACGGCGGCCGGACAGGCGCTGCTGCATCATGCGCGCGCCGTGCAGAACCAGATCGAGGCGATGGCCGGCGACCTCGGCGCCTACGCCACCGGTCTTCGCGCCCGCGTCCGGCTGCTCGCCAACACCGCCGCCACCGGCGAGCTGCTGCGCGATATCCTGCCGGCTTTCCTTGTCACGCATCCCCAGATCGACATCGATCTCGACGAGCGCCCCAGCCATGAGATCGCCGAGGCGGTGGCCAGCGGTGCGGCCGATCTCGGCATCGCCGCGACCTGGGCTGGCCTATCGCATCTCGAACAGAAACCGTTCTTCATCGACCGGCTGGTGGTGATCGCCGCGCGGAACTGGCCCGGCCTCGAAGGCCGCACTACCAGCCTCGCCGACATTCTCAGTGAACCCTTCGTCGGGCTCGCCACAGGCCATGCGCTGCAGGAGCACGTCACACGCCAGGCCGCCCGCCTTGGCGGCCATCTGCATATCCGCATCCGCGTGCCCGGCCTCGACAACGTCTGCCGCCTCGTCGCGCAAGGCGCCGGCATCGCCATCGTGCCGGAAAGTGCGGCGCGCCAGTCGGCACGCTCGCTGCGCAGCCTGCGGCTCACCGACGACTGGGCACCACGCCAGCTCAATCTGTGTGCCCGCCGCTTCGACGAATTGACGCCGCAAGCGAAATTGCTGGCTGCCGCGCTGGTCTGAACCCGGCAACGCAATAGCGCAACCGCAACCGCGCCAGACGACGCACCATGCCACTTGGTGCGAAAACAACACCTTGCTTTTCAAAAATTCGTGACATAGCTTGCTTTCATATAGGCAAATTATTTGCCGATCTTTTTTCTTTTTATGAAAGACAGGGCCTTTGCGGGAACATCTCGATCTGACCGATCGGCGGTTGGTCAAACAGCTGTCGCAGGACGCACAGCCGGGCATCAACCGCCTCGCCGAGATGTTGGCGATTTCGGTGCCAACGGTGCGCACGCGGCTGCGCAATCTGCTCGACCGGAATCTGCTGAAGATCGTCGGGCTCTTGAACCTGACCGAGCGCCCCGAACTGATCTCGGCCATTGTCGGTATCAATGCGCAAGGACGCGGCCGGGCCCGCGAGCTGGCGCAGCGCATTTCCGAACTGCCCTTCGTCAACTCGGCTTCGGTGGTCACCGGGCGCTTCGACATCATCGTCGACGTGACCGTGGCCGGTGACGTCGCCGATCTCTACCGCGTCACCAGCGAGCTGATCCCGGGGGCCGGCGAGCCGGGCGAAGTCGTTCGCAGCGAGACCTTCGTCGTCATGGCGTCCTGCAACAAATGGGTCAGCCTGCCGGAAGGCTGCTGGTCGGACGATCGCAAGGAGCCGGCATGAGAATAGCGGTTCTCGGCGGCCTCGGCCTGCAAGGCCGGGCGGCCATCGCCGATCTCGTCGCCAGCGGTGTCGAGGAGGTGGTTTGCGTCGACACGGCGCCGGACGGTGCGGCTCGCCTTGACGGCCTGACCGACCTTGCCCGCGTGCGCTTTGTGGTACCGCAGGGCGCGATCGGCCCTGCCCTGGCCGGCGTGCTGGCGGATGCCGACGCCGTCATCGACCTGTTGCCGCAGCCGCTGATGCGTGAGGCGGTCCAGGCCGCGATCGCAACGCGCACGCCGCTGGTCACCACCAATTACGGCAAGGCCATCGCCGACCTGGCACCGGCCGCCGAACAGGCTGGTGTGCCGATCATGGCCGAGTGCGGGCTCGATCCCGGCATCGACCTGGTGCTCTACGCGCGCGCCGCAAGGCAGTTCGACACCATCGCCGCGATCGATTCCTATTGCGGCGGCATCCCCGAACCGAAGGCAATGGCCAAGCCCCTTTGCTACAAGGTGAGCTGGAACTTCGACATGGTTCTGGTCAGCCAGAACCGCGACAGCGTGATGATCGAGGACGGCAAACGCGTCGCGGTGCCGGCCGGCCGGCAGCACGACAACCCCTTCATCCACGAGATCGAGGTGGCGGGCCTGGGCGCGTTGGAGGCCTTCCCCAATGGCGATGCGCTGCATTATGTCGAGATGCTGGACGCGGCAAAAGGGCTGCGCCGCTCGGGCCGCTATACGCTGCGCTGGCCGGGATGGTCGGCCTTCTGGGCGCCGCTGAAGGAACTCGGCTTCCTTTCCGAAGACAAGGTGCCCGGCACCGGCTCCAGCCCGCGCGAATTCCTAGGCCGGCTGCTCGGGCCGCAACTGCAGTACGGCCCCGGCGAAAAGGACCTTTGCGTGATGCGCAATGTCTTTTCCGGCCTCGAAGGCGGCCGCCGCAAGACGGTGACCTCGGACCTGATCATCGAGCGCGACCTAGCCTCCGGCCTGTTCGGCATGAGCCTCGGCGTCGGCTATCCCGCCAGCATCGTGGCGCAGATGCTGGCGCGGCGCGAGATCACCAAACCAGGCCTGCTCAACCCGCTGCTCGATGTGCCCGATGGCCGCTTCTTCGACGAGTTGGCCAGGCGCGGCATCACTGTGACCGAGACGGTGGCCTGGGACTGAGGGTTTTCGAACGGTGGCTGCCGCCGGCAACGGCGCTGCCGCTCAAAAAAGCACCCCGAAGGGTGAAACAACAACGTGGAACAATAAAACAAGGAGGAATGCCAAATGAAGATTGCCAGACTTTTCGTCGCCGGCCTTGCGCTCGCCGGGCTCACCACGGCAGCCAGTGCCGGAACGCTCGACGACATCACCAAGCGCGGCGAGTTGCGCGTCGCCGTGCAGACACAGGGACCGCCCTTCTCGCTGGTCGGCGCCAATGGCGAACGCACCGGCAGTTCGGTTGAACTGGCCGAGCTGATGGCCAAGGAAATGGGCGTCAAGATCACCTTCCTCGACTTCGACTGGGACGGCCTGATCCCGGCGCTGCTGTCGGGCAAGGCCGACCTTCTGGTCGCCGACATGACGCCGACGCTGGCGCGCGGCATGAAGGTCGCCTTCACCAAACCTTACATGTATACGGGCAGCACCGTGTTCACCAAGGCAGACAGCAAGTTCAAGACCACCGAGGACTGCAAGGCCAAGGGCACCAAGATCGCCGTGCTGCTCGGCGCCACCGGCGAGAAGGAGGCCAAGGCCGTCTTCACCGATGCCGACATCAAGAGCTACAAGGGCGGCGGTCCGCTGCTGCTCGACGCCGTCAACAACGGCCAGGCCGATTGCGGCGTCAACGACGTCTCGGCGGTGAAAGGCCAGTCGACCGCCTATCCGGCCGGCACCTTCACCATCATGCCGGAGCTTTTGTCGAAGGAGCCGCTTGCCTTCGCCACCCGCTATGACGAGCCGGACCTGCTGGTCTGGATGAACCTGTTCCTCGACCAGGTCAGCATCGACGGCCGCCTGCAGAAGAACCTCGACTACTGGGTCAATTCCGACGCCTGGAAGAAGGACCACTAACCAGCCTTGGAATCCAGGCGGTTTTGCGCGCGTCTTGAGCGCCGCGAAGCCGCCTGGCCTTTCGTTTCGCCCGCTTTGGGGAACCGCCCAGCGATGCTCGAGAATTTCAGTTTCCGCACAATCGTCGAGTACCTGCCCCTGTTCGGGCAGGGCCTGGTCACGACCGTGTGGCTGTCGGCGCTGTCCTTTCTCGGCGCGCTCGCCGTCGGCATCGTGCTGTGCGCCATGAATCTGCAGCGCGGCTGGCTGTTTCGTGCCCCGGCCAAGGCCTATATCGACGCCGTGCGCGCCACGCCTTTACTGGCGCAGCTCTATTTCCTCTACTTTGGCCTGCCCCGGCTCGGCTTCGTCCTGCCCGAATTGGTCGTCGGCATCCTCGCGCTGTCGTTGAACAGCGGCGCCTATGTCGCTGAAATCATTCGTGCCGGTATATTGTCGATCCCGCGTGGCCAGGTCGAAGCCAGTGTCGCCTCGGGCATGACCTATGTCCAGCGCATGCGCCTGGTCATCCTGCCGCAAGCCTTCAAGGTGACGATCCCGCCGCTGCTTGGCCAGGCGATCGTGCTGGTCAAGGATTCCGCATTGCTGTCGCTGATCTCGGTCGCCGAGCTGACCCGCGCCGGCCAGTTGCTCGCCTCCGACCGCTTCATGCCGGCGGAAGGTTTCCTCACCATCGCCGCCTTCTACCTGCTGCTCTACTACTGCCTGAAGGGGCTGGCTGCTCTCTCCGGTCGCTGGCTCGGCACAGCGGGGGCGCGGACATGATCTGGCAACAGCTGCAAAGCCTCGCCGGCAGCTATCCGCTGGCGCTGCGCGGTCTCGGCATGACGGTGGTGCTGTCGTTGATCAGCCTGGTGCTCGGCACGCTGCTCGGCTTCGGCCTCGGCATCCTGCGCACCGGCGGCAACCGGCTGGTGGGCAGCCTCATCGGCGCCTGGGTCGACCTGATCCGCGGCACGCCGTTCCTGGTGCAGATCTTCCTGATCTTCTTCATCCTGCCGGAGCTCGGCATCGAGCTCGACGCCTTCACCGCCGGCATCATCGCGCTGACCAACCTTGCCGCCTGCTTCATCTGCGAGATCGTCGCCGCCGGCATTCGCTCGGTGCCGACCGGCCAGGTCGAGGCCGCGCTGGCATCCGGCCTGTCGCGCTGGCAGCGCATGCGCCAGGTGGTGCTGCCGCAGGCGATGCGCATCGTGCTGCCGCCGCTGGTCGGGCAGTATGTGCTGCTGATCAAGGACTCTTCGGTCGTCTCGGCGATCGGGCTCACCGACCTCACCCGTGTCGGCTGGCTGGTGGTGCAGCGTGTGCCCAACGGCCTGCTGGTCTTCTTCCTCGTCGGCGTCGGTTATTTCATCGTCTGCTATCCCCTGATCATGCTCGCCCGTCGGCTCGAACACCGCATGGGCGCGGCGCATGGCGAGGTGCAGCTATGACAGCGAACCCCAAGGGTCGGCCAAATATGACCAAAACCGGTATGATCGACTTTCGCGGCGTCAACAAATGGTTCGGCGCGCTCAACGTGCTCAAGGACATCACGCTCAGCGTCGAGCCGCGCGAGGTGGTCGTCGTCTGCGGCCCGAGCGGCTCGGGCAAGAGCACGCTGATTCGCTGCGTCAACGGCCTGGAGGCGATCAAGGATGGCGATCTCGTCGTCGACGGCCAGCGCCTCGGCGACCCCGCCACCAACATGACGCAGCTGCGCACCGAGATCGGCTTCGTCTTCCAGTCGTTCAACCTCTATCCGCACAAGACGGCGCTCGAAAACGTCACGCTGGCGCCCATCCATGTCCGCAAGATCCCGCGCACTGAAGCCGAAAAGGCCGGGCGCGAATTGCTGGCCAAGGTCGGGCTGGCCGACAAGGTCAACGCCTATCCGGCGCAGCTCTCGGGCGGCCAGCAGCAGCGCGTCGCGATCGCGCGCTGCCTCGGCATGCGGCCCAAGATCATGCTGTTCGACGAGCCTACCTCGGCGCTCGACCCCGAGATGATCTCGGAAGTGCTCGACGTCATGGTGGCGGTCGCCGAGGAAGGCATGACCATGATGGTGGTGACGCATGAGATGGGCTTTGCCCGCAAGGTCGCCCAGCGCGTGGTGTTCATGGATGCCGGCGCCATCGTCGAAAGCGGCACGCCCGACGAATTCTTCTCGCACCCCAAGACCGACCGCAGCCGGGCTTTCCTGAGCAAGATCCTGCGGCACTGAGTATCCGGGCTAGCTCGCCTGTTCCGGGCTGCCGCCAATCGCAAACGCAACCCGGCCGGCGCGCCGTCTCAGCAGCGCGATGGCGAGGAAGGCGATGACGCCGCTCGCGGCGACGACCACCAGCACCCACAGCGAATTGGCGACGGATGTCCGCGCCATCATGAAGGCGAGCGCGAACGGCGCGAAGGCCGAGGTGAACTGGCGGGCGGCACTCGCCCATCCCAGCCGCGCGCCATAGCCTTGGCGGCCGAAGAGCTCGAGCGGCAAGGTGCCGCCGACGATGCTGGTGAGACCGGAACCGAGGCCGAACAGCAGCACGAACAGGAAAGCGCCGGGCAGCCATGGCGTGGTCAACAGCAGCGTGCACAGCCCGGCCGTGAGCAGCGACGCGGCAATGACGGCGAGATGCGTCTGCTGAAGGCGCCCGCCGAACAGCATGTTGATCAACCGGCTGGCGACCTGCGCCGGCCCGAAGAGGGTCGAAACGAAGAGGCCGGCCGTGCCGAGCCCAAGTGCTGCCGTCAGGGGCACCATGTGGATGAGGATCGCCGACAGCACGAAGCCCTCGGAGGCGAAGCCCGCCAGCATCAGCAGGAACACGGCCTGCCCGCGTCGCGGATCGAGTGCCGCGCCCGCTTCATGGGCCGGCTCGCGTTCTTGCGGCGCGGTCGTCGCGTGACGGCGCGACAGGCGCATCAGCCAGGCGTGGATCGGCAGGCAGAGCCCGAGATTGAGCGCCGCGAACAGCAGATAGACCTCGCGCCATGTCAAATGCGCATGCAGCGCCGAGGTCAGCGGCCAGAACAGCGTCGAGGCGAACCCTGCGATGAGCGTCAGGTGGGTGATGCTGCGTTGGGGCCGGGTAACCCCGATCTGCACGATCGCCACGAAGGCGGCGCTGTAGAGGACGAAACTGGAGGCCAGCTCCATCGCCAGCAAGGCCAGAACAAAGGTCACGCGGCCGGACGAGACGGCGCACAGCGCCAGCGCGACGGCTGCCGCGACCGAGCCGATGGTCATGATGCGCCCTGCGCCGAAGCGGTCGGCCCAGCGCCCGGCCGTGGGCGCGAACAGGCTGCCGGCAAACAGCGACGCGGACAGCGCGCCGAACACCCACCCTTCCGTGAGGCCGAACTCCCTGGCCATCGCCGGCGCCAGGATCGAAAAGCTGTAATAGAGCGTGCCGTAGCCGATGATCTGCGTCAGCCCGAGCGCCCATATCGCCTTGCGCAGGACAGACCGGTCAAGCATCGACGCCCACGGCTTCCGTCGCCTTGGCGCCAACCGATGGACCCGTTGCGCAGCCGCAGCCCGACGCACCCTTTGCCTTGGCGTCCGCATCCTCGACGCAGCAGGCATCGACATTGGCGGGCGCGGGCCCGCCACAACAACCAGCACTGTCCGATCCCGTCACGACATCGGCGCTGCACACGCCGGTCTCCGGCAGCACCAGCCGCACCTCGCGCGCCGCGACATGGTCTCCGGCAATGTCGGCGACCACCGAGCGAACCTGCTCGTAGCCGGTCGCCATAAGGAAGGTCGGGGCGCGGCCGTAGGATTTCGAGCCGACGATGGTGAAGCCGGGTTCGGGATGGACAAGTTCCCGGATGCCATGCGCGGGAACCGTACCGCACGAGTGGAAATTCGGATCGATCAGCGGCGCCAGCGCCGGCGGCGCTTCGACGGCGGGATCGAGCGCGAGGCGGATTTCGCCGAGGAACGACAGGTCGGGCCTGAAGCCCGTGGTGACGACGATGCGATCGACGGAAAGGCTGAATGGCTTGCCGGCCAGGCTGGCGTCGACGGCAAGCCCCTCGCCTTGCATCTCGATGCGGTTGACGGCGAAAGCCGCCAGCATGTTCAGCCTTCCATCGGCCATCGCCTGCTTGGCGGCGAGGCCGAGCGCGCCACGTTCGGGCAACTGGTCGTTCAGCCCGCCGCCAAGCAGCCGGTCGACGCTGGCGTGCCGCAGCGCCCAGAAAATCTCGGTGCCAGGCGCTGCGTCCTGCAACTCCATGAGCGCCAGGGCGACGTTGATCGCCGAATGCCCGCCGCCGATGACGAGGACACGCTTGCCCGCATAGCTGTCCCTGGCCTTGCCGACCACGTCGGGAATGCCATAGGCAATGCGCTCGCAGGCCGCGCCTTCGCCGGCAACCGGCAGCCCGTCGACGCCGATGGGGTTTGGCCGCGACCATGTTCCGGACGCGTCGATGACGGCGCGCGCGAGAACGCGGCGCTCGCCGCCCACATCGCGGTAGCGGATGACGAAGGGAGCGTCCTTGCGGCCGTCATTGGCGACCTTGTCATGTCCCTGGCGGGTGATCGCGGTGACCTCGGCGCCGAGCTTCAAATTGGCGGCGATGCCGGCAACTGCGGCAAGCGGCGCCAGATAATCGCGCACGATCTCGCCCCCGGTCGGCAGGCCTCGCATGTCTGGCGCCGTCCAGCCGGAGCGGTCGAGCAGCGCCCGCGCCGCCGCGTCGATATTGTATTGCCATGGCGAGAACACCCGCACATGGCCCCATTCGAGCAATGCAGCGCCAACGCTTTCGCCACGTTCGAGGATCAGGGGGCGGATGCCGCGTTCGACAAGATGCGCGGCGGCGGCGAGGCCGACCGGGCCTGCGCCGATCACCGCGACGGGAAGGTTTGCCATCATGTCCATATGTTCGATCCTTCCGGTATCTTCGAATTACAAAGCGAAAAAAAATCAGGCCAGCGCTTTGCCGACGGCAGGCGCGCAGATGGCATCGGCACAGCACTCGTCGGCGAGATAGCCGATCAGCGCATTCATGCCGGGATAGTTGGCGCGGCAGATCAGCGTCGTCGCTTGCCGTTCCTGCGTCACAAGGCCGGTGTCGACCAGCCGCTTGAGATGATGCGACAGCGTCGAGGACGGAATATCGAGCTTGCCCTGGACGCTGCCGACGGCAAGCCCGTCGTCACCGGCGCGCACCAGAATGCGGTAAAGCTGAAGCCGCGTCGGATTGCCGAGCGCTTCGAGCTGGGCGGCTGCTTTTTCGAGTTTCATGGAAATAAACTACGCGCCGCCCATCGAGTCGTCAACCTAATTTCGAAAAATATGGAAATACCGTCAGCCGACCCGCTTGCCCGAAGCGTCGATGACCACCTCGCCATCCTCCTTGGTGAACGCACCGATGTCCGGGTTGGGCAGGATGTCCAGCACCTTTTCCGACGGCCTGGCCAGCACCACGCCGAGCGGGCTCACCACGATCGGCCGGTTGATCAGGATCGGATGCACCAGCATGAAACCGAGGATCTCGTCGTCGGACCATTTCGGGTCGGCGAGGCCGAGTTCGGCGTAGGGCGTGCCCTTCTCGCGCAGCAGGTCGCGCGGTGTCATGCCCATGGCAGCGATCAACTCGACCAGCTTTTGCCGTGACGGCGGCGTCTTCAAATACTCGATCACCTCCGGTTCCTCGCCCGACTGCCGGATGACGGCCAGCGTGTTGCGCGAGGTGCCGCAATCGGGATTGTGATAGATGGTGATGGTCATTTCGCGGCCTTCATCTGTCTGGTTGGTTTCGGTTCGGCAAGCAGCCAGCCCGCCAGGGCCATAGCCAGCAGCGCGCCCAGCAATTCGGCTGCTATGAAACCCGGCAGATCGACCGGGCGGATGCCGGAAAACGTGTCCGACAAGGCACGGGCGATGGCGACGGCCGGATTGGCGAATGAGGTCGAGGCCGTGAACCAGTAGGCGGCCGTTATGTAAAGCCCGACCAGCCAGGGGATCGCGTCGGAACGGAAGCGCAGGCCTGCCAGGATGGTGAAGACGAGGCCGAAGGCGGCGACTGCCTCGGCGAGCCATTGCCCGGCTCCGGTCCGCACCGTCACCGAGGCCTGCAGGAWCGGCAGTTCGAACATGGCGTGCGCAAGGAACGTCCCGGCGATGCCGCCGACGATTTGGGCGACGACATAGGCGATCGCCGCCCTCGCGTCGATTTCGCGGCGGAGCGCGAACGCCAGCGTGACGGCCGGATTGAAATGCGCGCCTGAAACCGGCCCGAGTATCGTGATCAGCACGACAAGGATCGCCCCCGTCGGCAACGTGTTGCCGAGCAGCGAAATGGCAATGTCGTGCGTCAGCCGGGATGCCATGATGCCGGAGCCGACCACGGTCGCGACCAGCAGCGCGGTTCCCAGCGCTTCGGCAACGCAGCGGCGTGGCAGGTCGTTCGCCACGGCGCCCAGCTGGCCATCGGCAGGGTGCAGGCGATCTCGTACAGCCACTTCGCTCATCGGCGTGCTCCTAGCAGTCACAGGTCACGGCATTGATGACGGGACGGCAGAGTTCCGGCGCGCCGTTGCAGCAATCTTCCATCAAATAGGCCAGCAGGTCCCGAAACCCGGTCATGTCGGCGACGTAGCGCACGATCCGGCCATCGCGTTYGGGGTGGATCAGCCCGGCATGGGCGAGCACCTTCAGATGCGCCGACATGGTGTTCTGGACCGTATCCAGCTTTGTGGCGATCTCGCCCGCCGGAATGCCTTCCGGACCGGCGCGGACGAGCAGCCGGAAAACATCCAGCCGCGTCTCCTGGCCAAGGGCCGCCAGCGCGTTCAATGTGTCTTTTTTATCCATATATCCGAATCCTTGGATTTATGGATATCGACTCTCCCGCGACCTGTAAAGCGGGGATTCCGGACGGCTGCAACCAAGCGGGTCTTCACCGCGGATGCAATCCGCCCTCGCCAGCCATCAGGTGACGGCCAGCACCTTGCCCGTATCGTGCTCGCGCACGAAATCCACGCGGGCGCCGTCCCAGTGATAGCTGTAATGCCGGCCCTGCACCGGAATGGTGATGGCGTCCGGCCAGAAGATGCCGATGCAGCCGCCGCCCGGCATGCGCACGCTGTTCCACACCAGCCCGTCGCTGCCGGTCGCCCGCAGCGCCCGCCCCTCCGCTTGCGAGGCGGTGTAGTCGTCGGGATCGAGCACGCCGGGCACCGCGTTCACGTCGTCGAGGTCGCGGTCGACGCTGCCGATCAGGACGCGAAAATCCGCCGTCCAGCCCGGATCCTCGTTGGTGGCGCGCATGAATTTCTGATGGTGGTGAATGGTCTCGGCGAGCGCCACCTCTTCGCTGTCGCCGGCATAGTAGATCCCGTAACTGCCATCCGAGAACCGACCGGGCCGCAGGGTCGAGCAATGCACGAAGGGCGCCATCACGAAGCTGGCGCCAGGACCGGAAACCCGCCTTGTGGCCGCCACCTTGCCAAGGTCGCCGATCTCGAGCCTGATGCGCGGGTTGGTCTTCTCCTCGACCGCCGCCAGCGCCTCCCAGTCACGCGGGTCGGCAATGTCCTCGAAGAGGTCGATGGGCGGATGGATGGAGCGGATGATGCGGAAGGTCTGCTGCCAGTGGACGCGGCGCCGGACCGCAAGCCCACTCACCATGCACCACGCTCCGCATCGAGCCATTCGCGCATTGCGGCAAGGTCGGAGATTTCGCCGCGCAGCATCAGGTCGAGCGCCGACTGGCCGCCGAAAGCGGCATTGGGCTTGCGGATCCAGGCATAGCCGCGCGCCGGCTCCGTAAAGAGATAGCGCAGCCCTTTGTGGATGCCCATCAGATGCGCCATGCGGGTGCGCAGGTCGCGGTCGATCCTGCCTATGCCGCCCTCCTTCCAGCGTGCCCCAGTCTTCCAACGTGCCCATGTGCGCGCCGACATGCCGCCGAGCAGGATGCAGGCTTCCAGGTCGGTGAGGTTCCAGGCCTTGAACAGGTTGACGGTGGTGCGCGCCAGCGCGCCCGCCTCTTCATCCGAAATGGCGTTTCCAACCGTGGCCGGCGTGGTGACTATGGGCTGAAGCTGCATTTTTTCGTCCTTGCTATTGGCAGATATATAGCATGAATTTGCCAATTGGCAAGAAACGGATCCAACTGCGGATCAGACGCATTCCGTGAATCCCCATGAGCGCTTAGCCAAAAGCTCTGGGCCGCGCGCAATCAGGTTTTTGGAACAGTCGAGACGCGAGCCAGGATTTCGCACCGCTCCAATGCATAATTCCAAGCGGAGAAAGGCGGATCAACCCGCAGCCCCGGCGGTGTCTTTATGAACGGATCCGAGCCAAACAAGCTGTATTTCTCAAACAGCTCTTCGGCAGTCGCTCCGGGTTTGAAAGCATCTTCCAGTTCGCTGTCGACTATGGCGCGGCAGCGCTCCACAGCCCCATCGTAGGTTGGAAATTTTCCGTCGAGGTAACGGTGGCTCTCATCGCGATAATGAAAATGATCGTCGACAAAAACCTGGTAGTGGCTCTCGTCGGGCTCTTGTCCTTCCAGCTTCGGCTGGGAGCTCCCCACACTCAAGGCTCGAATCCTCCCGCTGCCGGCAATCCAGCCTATCACCAGTCGCTTTCCGCGAGCAACGAAGCCGTGTCGCCCCGGCGGCTTGCTTGCCCTGGCATCCAGGCGGGCAGCCTGAGGCCTCAAAACAGCAAGGGCGCGGCCAACCGTGCGCACCGCCCCTGAATCGCAGGACGGGCCGGCATTGCCGCCGGCCCGGAACTGCGTCGTGCCTATTCAGCCGCCTCGTAGCCGGCGATGCCCTTGATCTCGAGGAAATCCTCAAGACCGTATTCGGCATATTCGCGGCCGTTGCCCGACTGCTTGTAGCCGCCGAACGGCAGGCCGGCGTCCCAGGTCGGATAGTTGATGTAGACATTGCCGGTGCGCATGCGCGCCGCCACTTCGCGCGCTTTCTTCATATCCTTGGCCTGGATGTAGGAGGCAAGGCCGTAGACCGTATCGTTGGCGGTTTCGATCACCTCCTCGACGCTGTCATAGGGCATGATCGCCAGCACCGGTCCGAAGACCTCCTCGCGCGCGATCCGCATGTCGTGGGTGACGTCGGCGAACACCGTCGGCCGGACGTAGTAGCCACGGTTGAGTTCGGCGGGACGGCCCGGGCCGCCGGCGACCAGCGTGGCACCTTCTTCGATGCCGCTCTGGATCAGTTCCTGGATCTTGTCGAACTGGACCTGGCTGACGACCGGCCCGAGCTTGGTGCCGGCCGCGTCTGCAGGGCCTACGGTGAACTTTTCCGCCGCGGCCTTGGCATAGCCGGCAGCCTCGTCATGGCGGTCGCGCGGCACGAACATGCGCGTCGGCGCATTGCAGGACTGGCCGCTGTTGCCGAAGCAGCCGGCGACGCCCTTGGAGACGGCCTTCGCGAGGTCGACATCGCCGAACAGGATGTTGGCCGACTTGCCGCCGAGTTCTTGATGCACGCGCTTGACCGTATCGGCGGCGGCCTTGGCCACCAGGATGCCGGCACGGGTCGAACCGGTGAACGACATCATGTCGATGTCGGGGTGGCTGGACAGCGCCTGGCCAACGCCCGGTCCGTCGCCATTGACGAGGTTGAAGACGCCCTTCGGCACCCCGGCCTCGTCCAGGATTTCGGCGAAGATGATGCCGTCGAGCGGCGCGATCTCGGACGGCTTCAGCACCATGGTGCAGCCGGCGGCAAGGGCGGGGCCGACCTTGCAGGTGATCTGGTTGAGCGGCCAGTTCCATGGCGTGATCAGGCCGACGACGCCGATCGGCTCCTTGACCACCAGCGAGCTGCCCTTGACCTGACGGAACTCGAACGACTTCAGCACGTCGGCCATCTTCTGCAGATGCGCGAGGCCGACGCCGACCTGGCTGTCGAGCGCGAACTGCCGCGGCGCACCCATTTCGCGCGATACGGCGAGCGCCAGATCGGCGCTGCGCTTCTTGTAGACCTCGATGATGCGGTTCAAGAGCTCGAGCCGCTCGCCGACCTCGGTGAAGCCAAAAGTGTTGAAGGCGCGCTTGGCGGCGGCCACCGCCTTGTCGACATCGGCCTTGGAGCCGAGCGAGATCTGCGCGAAGGCATCCTCATTCGACGGATCGATGACGTCGAATGTGTTGGGCACAACAGGATCGACCCACGCGCCATCGATATAGAACTGCAGATTGTGTGACATGGTTTTCTCCTTGGGGTGCGCCGCATGGCTTCGCCGGCCGTCATATGTGGCTGGAGATAACGATGCACAAACCCTGCTGTCAAACGCAAGAGCCAAGTGATTGAGCCAGCCGTGTGCAATATGCCCGTTACGCTTTAGCGGAAGCGGTGAAGAACCCGCCGTCGAGTTCCTTCGCGCCCCCCTCTGTCCTGCTGGACATCTCCCCCACAAGGAGGGAGATTGGCAGCTTGGGCGCCGGCGCTCTTCCTGCGACATCCGCGATTGGCAAAGGCGGTGTGGTGGCGGCCGATCTCCCCCCTTGAGGGGGAGATGTCCGGCAGGACAGAGGGGGGCGCCACAGGGCGCTATCTTTGAGCCGTGAACTGGCCACCCACATCAGCCTGCCAGTTTCTTGCTCATATAGACCGTCACCCCGTTCATGAACGGCTCCTCCCGGTCGATTGTGTAGCCATACTTTTTGTAGAGCGACACATTGGCCTCGAAGGCGCCGTTGGTCAGCAGGCGCAGCGCGGGGCGGCCGGCTTCGGTCGCCCTCCGCTCGGTCTGCTCCAGCAAAAGTCGGCCGATGCCCCTGCCCTGCGCCCGCGGTGCGACGCAGACATTCTCGATCCAGAGATGGTCGTCGGCCAGGATCGTTTCGATCATCCCGACAATGCCGTCCTCCTCGACGGCAAGATCGAACGGATGCTCGGCGACGGCCTTGTCGTAATCGGCGCGCATCGGCAGCGGCTCGCGGCCGATCACCGGCACCCATTTGGCATAGGCGGCGCGCACGATATCCCTGATCGCGGTGGCGTCCGCCGGCTCGGCCGGCCGAAGCCGGATGGAAGAAGTGATGGTCATGAAAATGCTCCAGGCATGAAAAACCCCGCCGGCGGATGCCGCGGGCGGGGTTGGAAACGAACGAACCGGATCTATCGTGCCGGTCTTTGTCGTCGCGCAATCAGCTTGCCGCTCCGCACTCTGCAGGGGCGGCGTCGCTTGCTGTTGGCGGGCGCAAAGACGAACATGGGGGTCAAGCTGGAGCAGGAAGCGCGCCGCTGTCAAGACGGACGCTCAATCGGCAATGTCTCACGTCATGGAATCCCTGTATGCCTTGCGGCAACAACAATTTGGCCGATGGACAAGATATGACCGGGACGCTGAGCAAAGCGGTGCGGATGGTCGCCATCCTGAACCTCGGTTATTTCGGCATCGAGTTTGCCGTGGCCGTTTGGATCAGATCGGTATCGCTGTTCGCGGACAGCATCGATTTTCTGGAGGACGCATCCGTCAACCTGCTGATCATGGTCGCGCTGGGTTGGACCATCCGCAATCGAGCGCGGCTCGGGATGGCGCTGGCGGGCGTACTTCTGATCCCGGCTTTGGCGACCCTTTGGACCGCTTGGGAGAAATTCAACGTTCCAATCCCGCCAGCGCCCGTTCCGCTGACGCTTACCGCGGCCGGCGCGATCCTCGTCAACCTGACATGCGCGCTCTTGCTCGCTCGCTATCGCCATCACAGCGGCAGTCTTACCCATGCGGCATTCCTGTCGGCCCGCAACGATGTCCTGGCGAATGTCTCGATCATTGCCGCCGGCCTGGTCACGGCCTTCGTGTGGAACTCAGCCTGGCCAGATATCATCGTTGGCCTTGCAATCGCCGTCATGAATGCGGATGCCGCCCGCGAGGTCTTCACGGCTGCAAGACGCGAGTTCGCGCAAAGCCATATTTCAAGCTGACGCACTGCGCCTTCAATACTCCTGCGCCGTCGGTCGAAACAGGATCTCGTTGATGTCGACCTCGTCCGGCTGGCTCATGGCGAACACCACTGTCCTGGCGAAGGAATCGGCGGGGATGGCCACCCGGTCGTAGAGCGCGCGCACGCCTTCGGCGACATCGGGCTCGGTGACGCTGTCCGGCAATTCCGTCGCCACGGCGCCCGGCGAGATGATGGTGGTGCGGATGTTGTAGGGCTTTACCTCCTGGCGCAGGCCCTCCGAGATGACGCGCACCGCGTGCTTGGTCGCGGCATAGACGGCGCCGCCCGGCCCCACCTTGTGGCCGGCGACCGACGAGACGTTGATGATATGGCCGCTCTTCTGCGTCTTCATGTGGGAGAGCGCCGCGGCTATGCCGTAGAGCACGCCCTTGATGTTGACGTCGATCATCCGGTCCCAGTCCTCGACCTTGCCGCGTTCCAGCGGCGAGTGCGGCATCAGGCCGGCATTGTTGATGATGACGTCGACGCGGCCATGGACCTTGACCGCATGGTCGACCAGACGCCGGACCTGTACGACATCGGTCACGTCGGTCGCCAGGATGGCGTCCTTGCCCAGCGACAGCCCTGCCGCCAGCGCCTCGAGCCGGTCGAGACGGCGCGCGCCCAGCACCAGTTTCGCGCCCTCTTTGGCCAGAAGCCGCGCGGCGGCTTCGCCCAGCCCGCTGCTGGCGCCGGTGATGACGACGACCTTGCCCTTGATGTTCTCTGTCATGGGATTTTCCTTCCGCTTCAGCGATCGATCCTCGCCGCTTGTTGTGGCGAATAGCGCTCTCCCTGCACGGCAATCGCCGAGACCGCGTTCTCGATGTCGCGAAGATCGTCCACGCTCAGCACAACGGCGGCCGATCCGATGTTCTCCTCGAGGCGATTGAGCTTCGTGGTGCCGGGGATCGGGACGATCCATGGCTTGCGAGCCAGCAACCAGGCGAGCGCGACCTGTGCGGGGGTCACCTTCTTCCCGGCTGCGATCTTGACGATCGCATCGACCAGCGCCTGGTTCGCCTTGCGGGCCTCCTCTGCAAAACGCGGAACCGTGTTTCGGAAGTCGCTGCTGTCGAACGTCGTGCTGGCGTCGATGGCGCCGGTGAGGAAGCCCTTGCCCAGTGGGCTGAAGGGCACGAAGCCGATCCCCAGTTCTTCCAGGACCGGCAGGATCGCCTCCTCGGGTTCACGCCACCACAGCGAGTATTCGCTCTGCAATGCCGTGACCGGCTGCACCGCATGCGCACGACGGATGGTGCGCACGCCCGCTTCCGAGAGGCCGAAATGCTTCACCTTGCCTTGGCTGATCAAGTCCTTCACCGCGCCGGCCACCTCTTCGATAGGCACGACCGGATCGACGCGGTGCTGGTAGAGGAGGTCGATATGGTCGGTCCTAAGCCGCTTTAGCGACGCCTCGACGACCTCCCGAATATGCCCCGGCCGGCTGTCCATGCCGTCGTGTCCGGCTGTACCGGCAATGTCGATGCCGAACTTGGTGGCAATCACCACCTGGTCGCGGATCGGCTGCAGCGCCTCGCCGACGACCTCCTCGTTCTTGAACGGGCCATAGACCTCCGCGGTGTCGAAGAAGGTGACGCCGCGCTCGAACGCGGAGCGGATCAGGCGGACAGCATCCGGCGTGTCCATCGGTTGCCCGTATGAATGGCTCATCCCCATGCAGCCCAGCCCGATGGCCGAGACTTCGAGGCCACCCTGGCCCAGTTTGCGCTTTTGCATCTCAGTTCTCCTTCATGTCTTCGCTAGGATTCTGACGGTCGCGGCGCGGGCGCGCGCGCTGATCATCGGGGCAAGGTATGGGCTCGCCGCATATTTCGCCCCGTAGGCATCGTCGATGCGGTCGTTGACCGGCCCATCGACTGCTTCGAAGGCGACATCCCTGGTCATGCCGGCGGCGGTGATCCGACCGGCCTTCTGCTTGACCGCAGCCTGGTACCAACGCGACTTCCGGCCGTTGTAGCCGCGCACATAGATTTCGCCTTCGGTCACCACCGACCAGATCCAGGTCGGCGTGCCAAAGGTCACGCGATCATCGCGCAGCGGCGCGATGTGCAGATCGTCGGTCGCGGCGATCCTGCCGAGTTCGTCCTTCGACCACGTCATTTGTCACCTACCATACTGCGCGTCGCTGACCTGCTCCATCCAGTCGACGGCCTTGCCGTCCAGCGCTTCCTGGATGGCGATGTGGGTCATGGCGGTGGTCGGTGCCGCGCCCATGCCAGTGCTTCTCGCCCGGCTCGAAGCGCACCACATCGCCCGGCCGGATGTCTTCGACCGGGCCGCTCTCGCACTGCACGCGGCCGCAGCCGGCGGTGACGATCAGCGTCTGGCCGAGCGGATGGGTGTGCCAGGCGGTGCGCGCGCCGGGCTCGAAGGTAACGGCGTTGCCGGCCGCACGCGCCGGCGCGATGGCTTGAAACAGCGGATCGATGCGCACCGTGCCGGTGAACCAGTCGCCCGGCCCCTTGCCCGAGGCTTGAGAGCCGCTTCGCTTGATTTCCATGGTTTATCCCTTCTCGACGCGGGGCAGGCACGGCCGCCGGCCTCGGAGCCGCCGCCTTTGGGCCGCCCGATTGCGATGATGCCTATTTAAGGCCTGCGATTGATCACGATTAGCTGCTATATCCGGCATGTACTTATGAGAAGGGCTCATGAATGCCGCGCGACAATCTGAACGAGCTGACCGCCTTCCTCGCCGTCGCGCGTGAGCGGAGCTTCACCCGAGCGGCAGCCAGGCTGGGCGTCTCGCAATCGGCGCTCAGCCACACATTGCGGGCGCTGGAGGAGCGGCTGGGCGTGCGGCTCCTGACCCGCACAACGCGCAGCGTATCGCCGACCGAGGCGGGCGAGCGCCTGGCTCGCAGCATCGGGCCGAGGCTCGACGAGATCGAGATGGAACTCGCCGCCTTGAGCGCATTGCGCGAAAAGCCCGCCGGCACCATCCGCATCACCGCCGGCGAGCACGCCGCCGATGCGGTCCTGTGGCCGGCGATCGCCAGGCTGCTGCCCGACTATCCCGATATCAGGATCGAGATCATCGTCGATTACGGCCTGACCGACATCGTCGCCGAGCGCTACGACGCCGGCGTGCGGCTGGGCGAACAGGTGGCGCGCGACATGATCGCGGTGCGCATCGGCCCCGACATGCGCATGGCGGTGGTCGGCGCGCCGGCCTACTTCGCCGCCCGGCCAAAGCCGCGCGCGCCGCAGGACCTGACCACGCACAATTGCATCAATCTGCGGCTACCGACCTATGGCGGGCTCTATGCCTGGGAATTCGAGAAGGCGGATCGCGAACTGAAGGTGCGGGTCGAGGGCCAGCTGGTGTTCAACACTGCCGCGCTGCGGTTGAATGCCGTGCTTGCCGGCTTGGGTCTTGCCTATTTGCCCGAGGACCAGGTGACGACCTATCTGGCCGACGGCCGGCTCGTGCGGGTGCTGGCCGACTGGTGCCCGCCCTTCCCCGGCTACCACCTCTATTACCCCAGCCGGCGACAAGCGACGCCGGCTTTCTCGCTGCTGGTCGATGCCTTGCGCTACCGCGGCTAGATGGAGTTGACGAAAGTATCTGGTGGAAGACGAGCGGCCGAGCAACGACCTCGGCATGTTCTAACTTATGTCACCCAAAGGTGCGCAGTGGTTTTGGGTGAAGCGCCCAATTCAGGAACCGGCCTCCTCGAAATATTTGGCCTTCAGCCATGTGTTCGACGGTCCGCTCCTGTAGCGGCTGTCGGTGCGCTTCGAGATGATGATCTCAAGCTTGTCGATCTTGTCGATGGCGCGGAAGATCGCGAGCGCATTGCCCTCGAAATGCTCGCTGTACTGGATCTTGCCGAGGCCGTGCTCGACCAGTTGCCACAGCGCCTGCTTGCGCTGCAGCAGGGGCAAGGACGTTAGATTGCGACCGTTGAGATGGAGGATGTCGAACGCGACGAACACCAGCCGGCTCGGTTCGTTCCAGATAGCCGCTTCCAGCGCAGGGCAATCGGGAGCCCCCTGCTCGCCCGGCACAATGACCTCGCCGTCGATAATGGCAGACCGGCATGGCAGCTCGGCGGCCAGCGCGATGGGCCAGTATTTCGTGGTCCAGTCTCGGCCGTTCTTACTGTAGAGACGCACGCCGCCTTTATCGATGATGATCTGCGTTCGGTACCCGTCAAGCTTGACCTCGTGAACCCATCCCTCACCTTCGGGCGGCCGCTCGACCAGAGTCGGGATCTGCGGCGGAATAAATTCCAGCCGGCCGCCGATGACCTTGGCACGCTTACTCAATGACGCCACCTTTGACCGAGCAGCGGCGGCTGATCGGCACAGGCAGCCCGACATCCTCCCAACCTGGACGCCTGCCGCCTGTGCCGAGCCCCCGCCGAGCATTGCCAGCATCTGCGCACGGGGCCGGATTGTCGTTAGCTTCGCATCCAAAAATTTATCCTGGCGTACATATCGCACTCGGTGCGGCGCTCTTGCATCATCACCGACCGGCCTGTCCTATCCAGGATTGCCGCCGGCCCACGCAGTCCTCTGGCAAATTTAGGGTGACCCTGGTTAGTCCATCAGAAGCACCAGGGCGGGATGCAGCTTCTTCAGATTCGGCAATGATTTCGATTGCCAGGGTATGTCGGGCGTTCCACGCACGACGAGCCGAACATCGGGATGCTTGCGCACCTCGATAGTAAATTTCGCCAGCAGGTTGATGCCGGAAGAGTTGAGAAAGTGAAGGTCCTTCAAGTTGAGCGTAATGGAAGGGGGATTTGCGGCAAGAACACTGGTCGCCAAAGCCGTGACAGGCGCACCGGCTTCGGAACTTGCAAGCCGCATGGCGCCGTCGAAGAAAATTTCGCTTCCTTCGATCCACACGCGGTAGTCGTCTGTCTTGATTTCCATGGCCTTGCTTCGTGACCTAGTTGTGAGTTTGCGAGATCGGAATGGAGGCATATGTTTCCAGGCAAATCCGATCGGTTTCGTCGACGGAGCTGAATATCCAGGCCAGGCGTGCGCCATAGTCGCTCATCAACGTCAGCAATCCGAGTCCGGAGCCTGTCACGTCGGGGTTGGCAGCATTCGCTTCAATTCGCTGTATCAGCAGGTCTCTGGGGTCCCCAACCGTGATGTCCGCCAGGAGGCTTTGGAACTCGGACGCGTCTTCACCATCGAGGTCATTCGACACCTTGAGCTTGAAGCACTCCGAATCCATCGACGCCTCGATCACGATTTCACCCGGTGCGCGAAACTTGACAGCATTTTCGATGAGCTCGTTGGCCAGGTATCCGATGCTGTGCCGCACTTCCCTGTAGTCATTGCGGGACGACTGAAAGCGCAATGCGAAAAGATCGGCGATGAAGTCCGAAGTCGTAGCGCAATGACGCCAACTCAAGTCGAGAGGTCCGTCGAACAGCCGCACCCGGCTGACGCTTTCCATCATTCCGATTGCAAGGTCAGGGGTACCGAACAGCGTGGTCATCCTATGTGTGCCTTATGATCACGAGGGTGATGTCGTCGTGGATCTTCTGGATTCCGATATGGGCCATCAGATCCTCGATGATCCCGGTTTTGATTTCCTCGGCGCTGCTGCCATGACGTTTTCGGGCGCTCTGGCAGAGGCGCTCGAACCCGAACAGTTTTCGGTCATGGTCTTCCGCCTCGGTCACACCGTCGGTGTGCAGCACGATCACATCGCCAATCCCAAACAGGATGTTCCGCGTGGCAATGAACTTCGAGATGTCTTTCTCCAGACCAACTGGCAGACCCAGATCTATCGTATCGATGCGTTCGACTTCGCCACCCGCACGGACAACGAGAACATCCTCATGCTGGCCCGATAGCGTTACCCGCTCATCCTCGAAATCAAGAAAGGCCAGCGAGAGATGCTTGTCGGTGTTCGTCCGCTCGATATTCTTATAGATCGCTCTGTTCAGCCGATCCAGAAACTGGTGTGGATCCGCTTCGTTGGTCTCCTGCAGCGCGCGTGCAACGGATTGGACCATCAGCATCAGCACGCCGCTCTCGAGACCATGACCGGTCACGTCGCCGATGCCGATCTTGACCCGTGATCCATTTTGCAGGACGTCGTAATAGTCACCCCCGACCTCGTCGGCCGGTCGCATGTAGGCCGCGATCTCCAGCCCTGGAATCGCTCGGAGTTCGAATGGTTTCGGCAGCACCATCATCTGGATATGCCTGGCGACTGCGAGCTCGGCACCGAGGCGGACGTTCTCGTCCCGCAACTTTTCGTTGAGTGCGGATATTTCCTGATTTGCGTCCCCGAGCTCCCTGGTTCGGTCGTCGACGAGCTGCTCGAGGTTTTCCGTGTGAAAGCTGATCTGCTCGGCCATCCGGTTGAAAGCGATCCCTGCCGCTCCGACCTCGTCGCGCGTCGGAATGCTCACGCGGACTGAATAGTCTTTGGATTGGAGCCGCTGGGCCGCGCTGGCAAGCGCTCTGAGGCCTGCGGTGATGCGCTTCGAAATTCCGAGCACGGCCGCGAAAACAATCAGAAGCGAAACGATGATCGCGCCGATCTGAAAGAGCAGGATACGATTGGTTGCCCGCGAAATACTCTGTTGCGCGGCGAACAGGGACGCATAGATCTCCCGTTCAGGAACGACGATCCCGACCGACATCGTTTCGGACTTGATCGGTCCCGAACTCCACAGATTGGTTGGCTTCAATCTCTTGAGGACAACGATGTAGGGTACGCGCTCGCCTTTATTGTCGAGCATGATATGTTGAATGACGCCGTCATTGTTCTGGTCGAGAGGCAGCGACGCGATTGCCGGCTGCACACTTCCCCGCAAGGACCTCTCCAGGCCAGTGACGCCTTGCGTGCCCGCATCGCTCGATGAAGTCAGGCCGATGATAGCCTGGCCCGACGGATTGATCGCCACCACGTTGCCGGTCGACATCGTGAGGAAGCCGAACCCGGTTTCAGCGATCTTCACACGTTCGACGACTTGCGCGAGCTGGTCGAGAGTGATGTCTGCCCCCGCCGTACCGGCGATACCGGTGCGATCGCGCGTCCACAGCGGGTGGAAAAAGCTGACGATCAGCTTTCCCGTGATTGCATCGGTGTAAGGCGCTGTCTGGGTAATGTCGTCAGGGACGGGACGAGAGGCCGGATTCCCGGCCCATTGCTGCCATGAACCATAGATACCCGGAAAGAAGAACTCCCAGAACTCCGCCTTGTTGTGGCCCGGATAAAGCTTGTCGAAGGTCTGTGCCTGGTCCGTATACGGAACCGTCCTGAAGATCGGCCTTTCCTTTGGGCCAATATAGTACATCTGCAATTTGGACGACCCGCTGGCCATGAGAGTCGGCGCGACGAGATCGATCACGGTACTGTCTTCTATTTCCTTCTGAACGCTCGGCAGCGGGGTGTGGTCGGCACCCAGTAGGTAGCCCCAGACGCTTACCACCGAAGGCGCGCCCGGCAGATTCTGCGACCAATCGCCCCGCGCGTCGTAGACGACCTTCACGGAGCCGGGCGCCTCATGCGAAAGCGTCGCTCCGACCTGTTGCTGCCTGCTCGGATCGTCGATCTGGGCCTGCAGCACGCCGGCCAACGCCTTGACGTCGCCATGAACGCGGTCGAGCAGCAGGTCGACGCTCAACGCCGTCGATTGGGCGTACGAACGAATGTATTCCTGGTTTGCGGTCGTCAGGCCCTCACCGACTTCCGACGTGGCATCGCGCGACAGCTTTTGGACGTTCCAAAGTGCCAGACCACCGCTCAGCAGGAGGTCGAACAAGACGGCGCCGCCAACGACCAATACGAATTTCGCTCGAAAGGAGCGCAGGCCGAAGCGCGGTGTGGGCTCATCGTGGGCGTTCATTGCGGCCGTCGCCCCGATGCGACCCAAATCGGCCAACCCGCGTAACCCTTGGGGTGGAGCGCAGCGAAAATGTGGTCCTGGAAGCCCTGTCGGAACCGTGCAACGAACTCCGGTCCGTCGCCGCGTCTGGTCGCCATCTCGCCCGCATAGACATCCGCCCAGGCTACAATGACATCGGCGAAGTCCTGCGGATCACCATCCAGGTTAGTGACCATGAAGGTCTCGACACGAATGTCTTCGAATCCGGCTTCGATCAGGTATCGCCGGCTCTTGGGCCCAAGCTCGACGTCCATCTCGAAATGCCCGAACAGCTTCGCCACCTCGTTGTAGGTCCAACGAATGCTCTCGGCGCGCGGCTCGCCGAGGCAATGCGAGTTCTTCTCGTTGGTGATATAGACCCGCCCGCCCGGCTTGCATATGCGGTAGAGCTCCTTGAGGATGAGTTCAGGTCGATTGAAGATTTGAAGGGAATGCCGGCAGGTGACCAAGTCAAACTGCGCTTCGTCAAGCAGCATCTCCGACGCATCGCCATAGGTATATTCCACGCCCCGGATATCGAACTCCCGCATCACGCGTCGAGCATAGCTGAGGCTTGACATGGAGTGGTCGAGGGCGACGATCCGCGATGGCTGGAACTCCTTCTGCACCAGCAAGGCGAAATCACCGATCCCGCAACAGATGTCGGCCATGACGATGCCGGGCCTCATGCCGTGTCGCGGCAAGATTGCGCGCTCGTGGCGCCAGGTCATCTTTGTCTGTGTGCGCAGGATCGGAACGAACCCGCCTTCCTCGAGGAAGCCCTGCCCCGGATAGAATTTACTGTCATACTCCTCGACCGTGATGTTCGGTTCGATCCCGCTCAAGCGACCGAATTTTCGCGAGGTCCATCCGACCACGCTTGACGTGATGACGACGAATTTGAGATCGGGTCGAGCCCGACAGGCGTCAAGGAGGATCTGCGAAAAGGCGTGAAACGCAGCGTTGTTCATCTGCGTCAGGCGTCTGACATTGACGTAGAGAACGCCGCGGACACGACTGATCGCATCGCGAAGCAACGCGATGCTGGGCCCAAGCTCATCGACCGCCTGAGGCCGGACCACGCCCGATATGGAGAACTCCTGATTGTTCGCGTCGTATTGCGCCCTGAAGCGTGGGGGAAGGTCGTAAGGGCTCAATTGTGCAGGCCTTCGAGCGGAAGATCCACGACAAGCCTGATTGCATCACCATCGGCTTCCTCGACCCTGAGTGTGGCGTTGTAGTCGACAGCCAGTTCCAGAAGTACGACCTCCCGGCTTGGCGCGATATCGCCAGACACCGAGTTGAGGTATCGCTCCCTCGCCTCGAATCCCGCGACTTGCGACATGGCTTCTTCGTAGAATTGGCGCTCCCCTGGCACGCATGGGAATGTCAGCTCGATCCTGTCCGTGGCGCCATGGCGAGACACCCTGCATGCCAACTCGCCGTCGGTATGGCGCGTGCGAAAGGCAATTTCCAGCAGCTCGTTGAAGGCCGAGGAAAAGAGATTTGAATGCCGGACCGAGTCTGATCTATTTTGACTGATCATCCGGGCCATGTATGTCGAGACATAATCGCAGTGTCTCCAAGCGGAGACAAAGGCTTTGATTTCCATGTCGATCTGGATCATGGGCTCAAAAGTCGGCTCGCCAGCCAGGTCATGTTGAACAGATCCCATCGGCATCCTCACTTATTCCATCAGTATTTGAGCCCTGGTGGGCTATGGCCTCCGAGGCGGAAATTTGAACGCCTCATAATCAGTCAGTCCCGCACTGCCTCGAAGAATTGCGTGGCGTCTGCGTCGATCGTTTCCACAACTGTCCACTTACAAAGGGTGCAAGGCGCTAGAGCGCCCGATTTGAATTCTCCATCTCCCGTACCACCTTCGGCGGGGACCGCCTGATGAAATCGCTGGTTGCCTCGGCTCCGAGCGGCCGCCCCAGGAGATTACCTTGCAGGCAATCGCAATTTTCCTTGATCAGCCAACGTGCCTGCGCCGACGTCTCGACCCCCTCGGCAGTGACACTTATTCCCAGGCCGTGCGCCAGGTTGATGATCGATCGCACGATCGTTTGGCTTTTGAGATCGGTCTCCAGGTCCGCAATGAAGTACTGATCTATCTTCAAGGTGTCGAAGGGAAAGTTCTTGAGGTAGCTCAACGACGAATAGTATGTGCCGAAATCGTCGAGCGAAATTCGTATCCCCAAGACGTTCAGGGTATTCAACGTGTCGATATTGTCGATCGTCTTCTCAAGAAGAACGGTCTCGGTTATCTCAAGTTCAAGTCGGTCGGCCCGGATTCCAACTGCGTCGATGATCTGGGCGACCGTGTCCGTCAGCGTACCGCTAAGGAACTGAGCTGGCGACAGGTTCACTGCGACTGTCAGCGAAGAAGGCCACTTCAAGGCCTGCCGACAGGCTTGCTCGAGCACCCATCGTCCAATCTCATCCATCAGACCGTCGGCTTCGGCGATCGGTATGAACACGCTGGGTGGAATGGTTCCGACGTCGGGATGCCGCCACCGCAGCAGCGCTTCGAAACCGATCGTCGACGAGGGAGGCCGAATGAGCGGCTGATACTCCAGATAAAGCTCGCCTCGCTCCAGCGCGGTTCGAAGGCTGYGCCTCAGGTTCTCGCGTTGCTCCAGCAAGAGCAGCATCGAACGGTTGAATGTTCGAGCGCAGCCGCGTCCATCTGTCTTGGCAGCGTAAAGAGCAATGTCAGCGGCTTTCATCAGCTGCTCGCCATCGGTCCCGTGCTCGGGCCCGAAAGCAATTCCGATACTCGAGCCGACGAAGACGGGAATGCCGTTGATGACGAACGGTTGCTTGAATGCGTCGACCAGCGACCCGGCGAGGCGCTCAGCCTCGGCTGGCTGCTCTTTTCCCAATTGGATGACAGCGAACTCGTCGCCGGCATACCGGTACGCGGACTCACCATCCTGCAGCGCGTCGCGGATACGACCCGCCGCGAGCTGAAGAAGCGTATCGCCTGCCCCATGGCCGAGCGTGTCGTTGACCGCTTTGAAATCGTCCAGGTCGATTTGCAGCAGGGCAGCTTTCGGCTTTGGTCCGCCGAGGGCCACCATTGCTTGCTGCAGCCGCTCGCCGAATCGCCGCCGATTCTGCAGTCCGGTCAGCGCGTCGTGCGTTGCCTGATGGAGCAGAATTACATGCTCTTGCTCCTCCGCAACGCTCCGCCCGCCATGGTCCCTTGATTCGATGATTCCGGCACCATTTGCAGTGCTGAAGACAAAGACCGACCGGGGCGCTCCGCCCGATGATCGCGGCAGGTCGAGGCTTGCCGGAGGGCCACCCTGGAACACACGAAGAAATTCGTCGCGATACTTCGCATCGAGAAAGCTCGGGTAGATCTCCCAGACGGCGGCGCCCAGCGCCACCGCGGCTCCGTACACGCCTTTGAGCCTTGTTGCGTAGTGCGTCAGCCGGAAGTCGCGGTCATAGAACGACAAAAGTTCGGTCGTGTTCGCCAAAAGGTCAAAGAGAACCCCTTCGCCGGCACGTGGAGCATCGACCGAGGAAGGCCCCTCGCTCTCCGTGCCGACGCCTGATGCCTCTGGGCGCAAGAGCCACCTCCATAAGCGATGCAGATTCGCGCCGCCCAGTCTAAAAATAGCATAAACGTCAAGCTTGGCAAACTTTCAACTCTCGGTCTTAACAAGCGCCGCAAGCAGCATAGTTGCCATAAATGCTCCGCTGTGATTGGCGGTAAATTGTCGATAACGATCAACAGTCACAGTTCGTTAACAGATCGTGAATTGACGGGAATCAGCTATGCGATTTGATAGCGCGAGGGGCGCCGCAAGAAGATATTGTGGTCGACGATATCGTGGTCCATGAGGCCGCGTAGCCTTCCCAGCCCCCGGCCAAGGCTCTTTTGAGCCCGCCCCGTCAGCAACGCCGATCACCTTATTCAGTTTCCGAGCGCCTTGAGCCAACCTTCAAAGGAAGAGGCCTTCTCGTGTCCAGCAAGCGAAACAGAGTGGGCGGAACGCGGCAACACCACGGTGCCGCGGCCTTCGCGGGGGCTGTAGCCGAATTCCTTGCTGAATGCCCGGCTGAAATTAGCCGCTGAACTAAACCCGAAGGCTTCGGCAATTTCGACAATGCGCCGCCTGTCCGTCGCATCGCTAAGCGCAACATGGGCCGCCAGAAGGCGGCGGCTTTGTATGTAATGGAGAACCCCACCGCTCGGTTCGAACAACTGATAGAGGCGCGAGCGCGAGACGCCGAGCGCCCGGCACATTGAATCCGGTGTCAGATGAGCCGCATCCAGATTGTTCTGGACGTATCGGCGGGCTCGCTCCATCAGCGCGACACTCGCCAATTGTTCGGCGGCCGCGGCATGTTCCGCCGGAGGCGCGAGGCAGGCAATGATCATGCTGCGTGTTGCGTGTACGATGCGGGGCAGGTCATCAACCGTGAGACTGCGCAGGCTTGCTTCGATGCTGTTGACGTAGTCGACCAGAAGGTTGGCAAAGTTGCCTGACAGAATTGAATTGTTCCTTGCGTCGAGGTTTGCCGCGGCGTCAGAGAACAAATCACGCGGAAGATACAGAAGGAGACTTTCGGAGTCTGTTGTCCTCCCGCGAAACGGGTAGCCAAGTGATCTGATCTCCAATTTGCCCGGCTGGCCTTCTGCAATGCGGCGATCGACCTCCGTCCACGACCGGCCGGTACGTGGCAAGGCGATATACCAGTGATCGATCGCGCTGGACCGAAGCTTCGCGGCAGAACGCATGTAACTATGCGCCGTCGCGTGCTGTTGAACGATCAGCATGCCACCGAGATTCCAAGCCGTGTGGTTGGCGGGAAAGCCATCGTCCAGCGATTTGTCATCCGGCAACCTGACCTCGACAAGCGGTGCCATGTGCGTTTGCCAAGCGGCGAATTGATCCTGCGGCGCCAGTTCGAGCGTTGAAAAGAACAGCGGTTCGAGCACCGGCGCGAGTGACGGGGCAGCCTCATTGTGGGGTTGAGCCTCGCGCGGCCAACGACGTCGATCACGCTCCGGCGKCTGCCCGGGGGGCTCGTCTKGCCTCTTAGTGTCCATCGTATGGTGCCATATCCGATTCCGGTATGCCCATGCCCCTSCCAATCATGTGGTGTATCTCAGGCTTCTAGCAAGACTGGCGGAACTCTAGTCCACTGAAACGGTGATCACGCTGGATTACAGTAAGAAATAAATGCCGAGATAAGTTTCTGGATGCGAAGCTAACGACACTCTTCAACCTGGTGCTTATAGAATCGGGCATCATGAAATCGTAGTTGAGGAGGCCGTCAAAATGAACACAAAGCTCGACAGCGAAGCTCGTCGCAAGATCATTCTTGATGGATACGGTAACAACGAACCGTTGAAGGATATTGCGGCAAAAATAGGGTGTTCACTGGCCAGCTTGAAAGTCACCGCCAGCAAGATCGGTTGCACTCGAACTCCGAAAGAGGCGGCTGACTTTCGACGTGGGTTTCATATCCCGGAGGACAAACGGCGGGACTACCATCAACTCATGACTGTTGGACAGTATAAAGCCCGCGAGTGTGCGCTGATTTTGGGACTCTTAACGCAGCAAACATCCAGCGGCGAGTAAACTGTTTCCAATACACTATCGACGATAGTGCCACTCGAACAGTCCATCGCCTCGGCGGTTCATCAGCAAAAGACCCTCCGCAAGCACGGGCGGCGGGCTCTGAAAGGTTCGCGCAGATGCTGCGCCGGCGCTCCAATCGCACCTGCCTGAGCCATCACGAACTGGCGATTTGCGAACGTGTGTTCAACCAGGTATGCGCGGATGAGGATCTCGATCCTCTGGATCCGAAAGCGGAAATCTTGGCGATGATGGTTGTCGCCCTTTTTCGAAAGGCTCACATCAGCGAGCGCGAACTGCTGGAGGCGGTCAGGTCTCGTCGCCAAAAGGCAGCGCGAAAAGGGCACTAGTGCATACCGTCCAAGTGCGCAGCGGTGTTGGTGCGTCGACATGGATAGGGCAACAACCCAGGGTGCGTCGCATGATTCCGTTCAGTCGCGACGCGCTTTAGCCAAGGCACCGGAGTTGATAGAAGTTGGCATGGCATAAACCATCGGAGCAATCGCCGTGACCGACACCAAGCTTGCCGACACCTATCGCGGCTATATCGCTTGCCTCAACAATCAGGACTGGAGCACGTTGCACCGGTTCGTCCATGACGAGGTGCACTACAATGGCGACCGGGTCGGGCTGTCCGGCTATCGCAAGATGCTGGAGCGGGATTTTTCCGAGATCCCTGACCTCTATTTCGATATCCAACTGCTGATCTCCGATACGCCTTTCATAGCCAGCCGGCTTCAATTCAACTGCACGCCCAAGGGAAATTTCCTTGGCCTGCCCGTCAACGGCAGGAAGGTCTCCTTCAGCGAGAACGTCTTCTATGAATTTCTCGACGGCAGGATCAGGCACGTCTGGTCGGTCATAGACAAGGCGGCCATCGAAGCGCAGCTCTAGCGGAAGAGGACGGCAGCGGCTTGCGCGATGAGACCAGCAATCGTTCGCTAAAATCGATCGTTCTAACGAAAATAATTCGTTGGAAGGATCGGTTCAGGAATGGCATTCCTCCGGCATTCACGCCTGGAGCATTGCATTGTCTTCCCTTACCCACATCGCGAACGATATTCCGAATGGCCTGATTTCCGCCGAATTCGCCCAAGGACGAAAGTCCCTCAATTCGGTGTGGAACGGCGTTGTGCCCGGCATCGTGCTGATCGCGATGATCACAGGCGTCGCCTTCTCGGCCCGCAATGTGTCCGGCTTCGCTCTGTTCAGCCCGATGATCCTCGCTGTCGTCGCCGGCATGATCTATTCCAACGTRCTCGGCACCCCCGCCCACGCCAAGGCCGGCATCGCGTTTTCGCAGCGCCGGCTGCTGCGCTTCGCCATCGTGCTGCTCGGCTTCCAGCTGACGCTTGGCCAGGTGGTGTCGATCGGCGCCGGCGGCGTCGGCATCGTGGCGCTGACGCTTGGCTCCACCTTCCTCTTCACCATCACGGTTGGCCGGCTGATCGGCGTCGACGCCAAGCTGGCGCAGCTGATCGCCGCCGGCACCTCGATCTGCGGCGCCTCGGCCATCGTCGCCACCAACATCGTCACCGATGCGCGCGATGAGGACGTCACCTACGCCGTCGCCTCGATCACGCTGTTCGGTACCGTCGCCATGCTCGGCTTCCCGCTGCTGGCGCCCGTACTCGGCCTCGACCAGCACGCTTTCGGCCTGTGGGCCGGCGCCTCGATCCATGAGGTGGCGCAAGTCATCGGCGCCGGCTTCCAGAACGGCACCCAGTCCGGCGAGATCGCCACCGTCGCCAAGCTGACCCGCGTCGCCATGCTGGCGCCGATGGTCATCGCGCTCGGCCTGATGGCGCGCCGCAAGAGCAGCAATCAGTCGGCGGCACGACCGCCGATGCCCTGGTTTGTCGCCGCCTTCGTCGCCGTCGTGGCGTTGAACAGCCTCGTCAGCGTGCCGACCGACGTGAAGTCGGCGATGGCGCTCGCCACCACCATCATGCTGACCATGGGGCTGGCCGCCATGGGCCTGCAGGCCGACATTTCGCAGCTGCGCTCGCGCGGCCTGCGCCCGCTGGCGCTGGCCTTCTCGGCCTTCCTGTTCATCGGCTGCTTCAGCCTGATGCTGGTGAAGCTCGTCTGAGGCGCTCTAGGGCGTTCGAACCTTCAGTCCTCGAACGAGCTCGCGGCGGCATAAATCGCCGCCAGCGTCTCGATGCCGGCCTGGTCGGCCTTGTCGAAGCGGCCGGGCAACGGGCTGTCGAGATCGAGCACGCCGAAGACGCCGTCATCGTCCTCGAGCAGCACGACCAGCTCCGAACGCGAGGCGGCATCGCAGGCGATATGGCCGGGAAAATCATGCACGTCCTCGATCAGCATCGAGGTGCTCAGTTCCACCGCTGTTCCGCAGACACCCTTGCCGACCGCGATGCGCACGCAGGCCGGCTTGCCCTGGAACGGCCCAAGCACCATCTCCTCGTCGGATTGCAGGAAATAGAAGCCGGCCCAGTTGAGGTCGGGCACCATCTGGAAAATCAGCGCCGCGGTGTTGGCGGCGTTGGCGATCGAATCGCGTTCGCCCTCGAGCAGCGCCTTCAGTTGCGCGGCGAGGTCGCGGTAGAACGCAGCCTTGTCCGAGGTGTCGATGGCCTTGGCCGCAAACATCGCTTGTCTCCGTATCGAGGATCGCGGTTCGTTTCGGCAAGCTCTCTGCACCAAACGACCACTGGGCGATACTAGAGGAATTCCAGGAAAAGTGTGAAACGGTTTTCCCGGGGAAAAGCGCGTGCGCTTTCCCTTAGGGAATTGCATCAAAACAAAGAGTTAGAATTCCAGTCGCTGCGAAAGTCGCGAGAAGGATGCCCGGTCCGATACTCGGCAGCACGGCACGTCCATCGAACCGTGCTGCCTTGATCAAGAAGGCAAGTCCATCAGCCGGCGGGCTTGTACGCGCCAGCAGCCTTGTTGGCAGCCGCGAGCACTGCCTTCATATCGAGTTCTTCCAGTACAACCATATCTGTCAGCGAGCCGCTCGCTCGCACCGCAAGGGATATGCCCATCCCTGCGACCTGGTCCGGCACCTCGCCATTGACGACGACGTCATAAATGCCGCGCGTGAACATCACGCTGGTCATCTTGCCGCCAACGCTTTCAAAAAGCGCCTTGACCGCAGCTTGCCTGTCTGACCCCTGCATCAATCCTTTGGCGGCGTGAGGCGCATAGCTTGCCAATATGGTCACTTTCATGACTATTCCTCCCAATGTCATTGTCTCGTGGCTGCTCGACGAATTCGAGCCGGCACGGAGTGATTTTTTCGGTAGCAACTGCAGGCGCCCTTGGACGCCTTGACGGCCAAGGGCCCACTGCCCGTCAAATATGCGCTGAAGCTAATATAATGACAATACCGGACATCCCGACACCGCCTACAGGAACTTGCTGGACGTGTTCGGCCGGCGCGATGGGCCCGCGCCGCTGACGCGCTATGTGATACTGGCGTTGCGCGCAAGCAGCGACGGCGCCGCAGTGCTCACATCGGGCGTTTGGGCTCGCTCTTTGAAGGCGCTGCCGTGTCGGAATCGGATTTCTTGTGCTTGTCGGCGGCAATCCTGCGGATGCGGTCGAAGCGGCTTTCCTCGGTGATTTCGGTCGTAACGACCGTCTCTGGCTTCTGCACGAACGTGATCATGGATCCGTCTCCTGGGCTAGAGGCCTGCGCGCCGGGGGAGAATGCCCCCGGCGGTAATATCCGGCTCCTAGAACCGGCGTAGATTCATGTCAGGCCGGGTCGAAAACGGCGGTTTCCGAGCAGGCCGGCATCACCTGAAACTTTAGTAGCCGCCCATGCCGCCGCCATTGCCTGCAGGTGCGGCATCCTTGGCCGGGATGTCGGTGATCATGGCTTCAGCGGTGATCAGCAGTGCCGCGATCGAGCCGGCATCCTGCAGTGCGGTGCGCACCACTTTCGCCGGATCGACGATACCTGCCTTGATCATGTCGACATAGACCTCGTTCTGGGCGTCGAAGCCCTGATTGTGGTCCTTGCTGTCCGTGAGTTTGCCGACCACGATCGAGCCTTCGACGCCGGAATTCTCGGCGATCTGCCGGATTGGCGCTTCAAGAGCCCGCAGCACGATCGAGATGCCCGCCGTGACGTCGTCATTGGCGCCAGCGAGACCCGCAAGCGCCGACCTTGCGCGCAGCAGAGCCACGCCGCCGCCGGGCACGATGCCTTCTTCAACCGCCGCGCGCGTCGCATTCAGCGCGTCGTCGATGCGGTCCTTCTTTTCCTTGACTTCCGACTCGGTGACGCCACCGACGCGGATGACGGCAACGCCGCCGGAGAGCTTGGCCAGCCGCTCCTGCAGCTTTTCCTTGTCGTAGTCGGACGTCGTCTCCTCGATCTGGCCCTTGATCTGGGCGACGCGCGCCTGGATGGTCGCCTTGGTGCCGGCGCCGTCGATGATCGTGGTGGTGTCTTTGTCGATCAGCACGCGCTTGGCGCGGCCGAGCATCTCGATGGTGACGTTTTCGAGCTTGATGCCGAGATCCTCGGAAATCATCTGGCCCGATGTGAGCACGGCGATGTCTTCCAGCATCGCCTTGCGGCGGTCACCGAAGCCCGGCGCCTTGACGGCCGCGACCTTGAGGCCCCCGCGCAGCTTGTTGACGACCAGAGTGGCGAGCGCCTCGCCTTCGACGTCCTCGGAGATGATCAGCAGCGGCCTGCCGCTTTGCACCACGGCTTCGAGGATCGGCAGCATCGCCTGCAGATTGCCGAGCTTCTTTTCGTGGATGAGGACATAGGGCTCTTCCAGCTCGACGCGCATCTTGTCGGCATTGGTGACGAAATAGGGCGAGAGATAGCCGCGATCGAACTGCATGCCCTCGACGACGTCGAGTTCGGTGTCGGCGGTCTTGGCTTCCTCGACGGTGATGACGCCGTCATTGCCGACCTTGTCCATCGCCTTGGCGATCATCTCGCCGACGCTGGCATCGCCATTGGCGGCGATGGTGCCGACCTGCGCGATCTCGGCCGACGACTTGACCTTCTTGGCCCGCGCCTTGATTTCCCCAACCACGGCGGTGACCGCCTGGTCGATGCCGCGCTTGAGGTCCATCGGGTTCATGCCGGCAGCAACCAGCTTGGCGCCTTCGCGCAGGATCGAGGCGGCCAGCACCGTGGCGGTGGTGGTGCCGTCACCGGCGAGGTCGTTGGTCTTCGAAGCCACTTCGCGCACCATCTGCGCGCCCATGTTCTCGAACTTGTCGGCAAGCTCGATTTCCTTGGCGACGGTGACGCCGTCCTTGGTGATGCGCGGCGCGCCATAGGCCTTGTCGATGATGACGTTGCGGCCCTTGGGGCCGAGCGTGACCTTCACCGCATTGGTGAGGATCTCGACGCCGCGCAGCATGCGGTCGCGTGCATCGGTGGAGAATTTGATTTCCTTGGCAGACATTTTTTTAATCCCGTTCGTGTGGTGGAGTGAACCGCTCGCCGGAGCCTGGCAAAAGCCGGCTCCTCATTGGTCAGGCGGCCTTCTTGGCCTCGACGGCCTTCTCGATGACGCCCATGATGTCGGCTTCCTTCATGATCAGCAGGTCCTCGCCGTCGATCTTGACCTCGGTGCCCGACCATTTGCCGAACAGGATGAAGTCCCCGGCCTTGACGTCGAGTGCGATCAGCGCGCCGCTTTCGTCGCGTGCACCCGGGCCGACGGCGATGACTTCGCCTTCTTGTGGCTTTTCCTTGGCATTGTCGGGGATGATGATGCCGCCCTTGGATTTGGTATCGCCTTCAGCGCGACGAATGACGACGCGGTCGTGGAGTGGCCGAAATTTCATGGGAACTTCTTTCTGGGGCCGGCACAGGCGGCCACGCCCGTCCTATATAGACGCGTTGGCACTCGATAGATAGGAGTGCCAAAAATTATTCGCCGCCGGAATTAAATATTCAAAAGTATTATTTTGGTTAGCCGTTTCGTGATATCGCCGATTGGTCAAATAATTCAAAAAATTGAATTTTGCCGATTGAGTGCCTATTTATCGGACAAGTTCGTTTTCACGATTTCAGGCACAAGGGAGATTTCTTCGATGGCCGAAGGCAATCAGACGATCATGGAAAAAGCTGAAGCCCGCTTTGTCGACAAGCAGAAGAAAACGGCGGAGCGCAACAAGGCAACCGCTGAATACATGTCCGAGGCACGGGCCAGGGAGATCAAGACCGCGACCGC
>NZ_JBFUDZ010000024.1:0-91586 GCF_056404455.1 Mesorhizobium sp. P2_D1 | reverse complement strand
TAGAGCACACAGGCCTGTCCGGGCGCGATGCCGGACTCGCCGTCGACCAGTTCCACCCATGTGGCGCCAGCRCGGTGATGCAGCACGGCAGGGCGGGGCGGGCGGGTCGAACGGACCTTGGCGAACAGCTCCAGGCCACCGGCGGGGACATCGGCCAGCGGCCCGTCGCCCAGCCAGTTCATGTTGCGCAGATAGATCTTGTGCGTCTCAAGCGCCTCGCGCGGGCCGACCACGACGCGGGCGCGGTCGGCGTCGAGATGGACGACGTAAAGCGGCTCGCCGGAAGCGATGCCGATGCCGCGGCGCTGGCCGATCGTGTAGCGCAGGATGCCCTCGTGGCGGCCGAGCACGCGGCCGTCGATGTGGACGATGTCACCCGGATTGGCAGCAGCCGGCTTCAGCTTGGCGATGATGTCGGAATATTTGCCCTGCGGCACGAAGCAGATGTCCTGGCTGTCCTGCTTGGCGGCAACCGTCAGCCCCATCTCCTCGGCGATGGCGCGAACCTGCGGCTTCGACAGGCCACCGAGCGGGAAGCGCAGATAGTCGATCTGCGCCTGTGTGGTGGCGAACAGGAAATAGCTCTGGTCGCGGTCGGCGTCGACCGGCCGGAAAAGCGCGCGGTGGGCGCCATTGGCGCCGGAGCGGATATAATGGCCGGTGGCCAGCGCGTCGGCGCCAAGCTCCTTGGCGGTGGCCAGAAGATCGGCGAACTTCACCGTCTGGTTGCAGGAAACGCACGGGATCGGCGTCTCGCCGGCGACGTAGCTTTCAGCAAAGGGATCGATCACCGCCTTGCGGAAGCGTTCCTCGTAGTCGAGCACATAGTGGGGAATGCCGAGAGTCTCCGACACTCGGCGCGCATCGTCGATGTCCTGCCCGGCGCAGCATGAGCCGGCCCGGTGCGTTGCCGCGCCATGATCGTAGAGCTGCAAGGTGACGCCGACGACGTCATAGCCCTCGCGCTTCAACAGGCCGGCGACGACCGATGAATCAACACCGCCCGACATGGCGACGACGATGCGGGTGTTTTCGGGACGTCCGGGAAGATCGAGGCTGTTCATGGTTCTTTCGTTCTGCGCGGCGCCTGAATGCCAATGACGCGAATATAGGTCAAGCTTTCCGGCTACGCCAGCTTGCAGGGCCGATCGACAGGCAGCGACCGGTTCCGGCGAATTGAGAGATTTTTCCGCGCCGCTGCTGCGCTTCCCTGCTGATGTTTCAAATGCCGGCGAAAAGACTAACGCGGCGTTCATGATCCTTACCTAGTCATTAGGGTCTGCTTAGGCAATTTTTAAAGCTGTGGCGGTAACGTGGCGGGGATTGGGTCTTTGAGTTTTTTGTAGAGAGTACGATGACCGATCTGGTTAGACCGAGAGTCAAGTATGTTATCGGGCCTGACGGCAGCCCTCTTACGATTGCCGATCTGCCGCCGACGAATACACGTCGCTGGGTTATCCGGCGTAAGGCGGAAGTGGTTGCGGCGGTGCGCGGCGGGCTTTTGAGCCTTGAAGAGGCATGCCAGCGCTACAAGCTCACCACCGAGGAATTCCTGTCCTGGCAGGCGTCGATCGACGAATATGGGCTTGCCGGTCTGCGCACCACGCGCATCCAGCAATACCGGCATTAGGGCATCATCCCGAAAAGTGGAATCCGGTTTTCGGAAAAGATCCTGCTCAAACACTGAGATCGAGCCGGTCAGAACAAAGATCAAAGGGCGCGGTACTCCGCGCCCTTTTGTTTTCGAAGCGCGTCTTTTGGCGCTCAGGCCGTCAGCACCACTTTGCCGATCGGCTTGGTGGCGAGAAAGGCGTGAGCCGCACTTGCCTGCTCGAGCGGGAAGCTTTTCGCCACATGGACGGCGAGCTTTTTGGCATCGATCAGCCGGGCAAGTTCCAGCAGGCCTTGGCGGTCAGGCACCACCGACATGCGCTCGACCCTTATGTCGCGCGCGCTGGCCTGCGCCCTGGTGGCGTCATTCACGTTCAGCAAAGACACCAGCACGCCGCCGTTCCTGACCACCTTCAGCGAACGATCGGCATGGTCGCCGCCAATCGGCTCCAGCACGAGATCAATGTCGCCAACCGTGTCGGCGAAATCGCCCTTGGTGTAGTCGAGAACCTCATCGGCGCCGAGCGAGCGGACGAAATCGAGCTTTTGCGGGCTGGCTGTGGCGATGACGTAGGCGCCGCGCGCCTTGGCGATCTGCACCGCCAGATGGCCAACGCCGCCGGCTGCCGCGTGGATCAGCACGCGCTGCCCTGATTTCAGCCCGCCATGGCGGACCAAGCCTTGCCAGGCGGTGAGGCCGGCCAGCGGCAATGCGCCTGCCTCGATGTGGTCGGCGCCCTTCGGCTTCAGCGCGATTTCATCGGCTGGCACAGCCGCCAGTTCGGCGTAAGCGGCAGCCTGCTTGGGGAAGCGCGGCATGCCGAACACCTCGTCGCCGACCTTGAAGCCGGTGACGCCGGCGCCCAGCGCCTCGATGGTTCCCGAGATATCCCAGCCCAGGATGAAGGGTGGCTCGCCGAGCAGGGGGTAATAGCCGGCGCGGACGGAGCCATCGACCGGATTGATGCCGGCTGCCTTGACACGGACCAGCACCTCGCCGGCCTTTGGCGTAGGGTCGGGCTGATTGGCAGTGACCAGGACGTCGGGTCCGCCGACGGAATTCTGGATAACGGCACGCATGGGATGTTCTCCTGCTTGGTTGGTGCCACTATCATTTGGATAGTAATAGTCCCTTGTCCAGTATGTACCTGAATGATATATAGGTACCCCATGGATAGTGAAGATGTGTCTCCTTTCGGCTATGATGCGTACCGGCGGACATGTGCTTCGCACACCGTGCTCGAGATGCTGGCCAGCAAATGGGTCTATCTGGTGGTTTGTGCGCTGCGCAAAGGCCGGTTGCGCAATGGCGAGCTTGCCCGCAAGCTCGAAGGCATCACGCCGAAGATGCTGACGCAGACATTGCGCGTGCTTGAGCGCGACGGTCTGGTGCGGCGCGAGATCTTCCCGGTCATTCCGCCGCGCGTCGAATATGAATTGACTGAGCTTGGCCAGAACCTGGCGGGACTGCTCAACCAGATCAGGTCGTGGTCGGAACAGCATGCGCCGGACATCAAGGAGGCCAGGGCGCGGGCGACTGCTGAAAATGAAGGCGGCTGGGCCGCCTAGCTTCGATCCGAGTCTTCCGTAGCCGTCCGGCAAAGGCCGGAAGCGGGGTTTTGCGCTCGCCGGCAAGCGCCGACGTCGCGGACAGGCCGGACTTCAGCCGATCATGGCGCTGCGGCCGCCGACCTCGGCCTCGCGAATCTTGGTGTCGCGTGATTCGAGCATCTCAGCCTTGGAAAGCTCCGCTTCAGCTTCGCCGAGTAATGATTCGGCAGTGCTTCGCTGGTGGGCGAGGTCGCTTTGCGAATTTCTAAGGTTGTCGCGACGTAAACGCGCCGCCTTGGCAAAGGTCGGATAGGCAAAATGGTTGATGTCGGTGATGCCGGCTTTCTTTTCTTCGGCGGTGATCTGAAGCTCCAGTTCGACGGCCATGCGTTCGAACTCGGCGATCATCATGTCGAGCTGCAGCAGCTGCCGCCGCTTCTCATTCACCTGAAACTGTTTCAGCCGAACGAGGTTTTCACGTGACTTCATGATTCGGTACTCCCGGAAACGCACACCCGCACATATCGTCCAAACCGCCTGGAAAGGCCCAGGCCTTGCCCGTGTCCACCGGCTTTCCCCGAACTATAGGAAACAAAACCCTAAAGTTTTTTGCCGGCGGTAACCATTCGTTTACGGGCATTGTTAATCATACGGCTCAGGACTTAAGGCCGGGTAAAAATTCCGGCCGCCGATGCGGGAGCCGCGTCAATGAGTCTCTGGAGTCGCTTAGTCCAGGTTGTTAATGTGTTGCATTAGGAATTGGGTTCTGGGATTCGTTATTAGATTCAAGAGGGTGTAGAAAGAGGTTAAAAAATCTGGTACCGTAGTGGACGGGAAATTAGGTTTTGTTAACCATTTGATGGCAGCCTCTGCACAAGGCAACCACTGCTCCGGGTCCGGACGGGTCGTGAAATGGTCCGGCAGCAGAAAAGGGGAATGAAATGCGTGTTCTGCTGATAGAAGATGACAGTGCAACCGCACAAAGCATCGAACTGATGCTGAAATCGGAAAGTTTCAATGTCTACACGACCGATCTCGGTGAAGAGGGTGTCGATCTAGGCAAGCTCTACGACTACGACATCATCCTTCTCGATCTCAACCTGCCTGACATGTCGGGCTATGAAGTCTTGAGAACGCTTCGCCTGTCCAAGGTGAAAACGCCGATCCTCATCCTCTCCGGCATGGCCGGCATCGAGGACAAGGTACGCGGCCTCGGCTTCGGCGCCGACGACTACATGACCAAGCCGTTCCATAAGGATGAGCTGGTCGCCCGTATTCATGCCATCGTGCGGCGCTCCAAGGGCCATGCCCAGTCGGTCATCACTACCGGCGACCTGGTCGTCAACCTCGACGCCAAGACCGTTGAAGTCGGCGGCCAGCGCGTGCACCTCACCGGCAAGGAATATCAGATGCTGGAGCTGCTCTCGCTGCGCAAGGGCACCACACTGACCAAGGAAATGTTCCTCAATCACCTCTATGGGGGCATGGACGAGCCCGAGCTGAAGATCATCGACGTCTTCATCTGCAAGCTGCGCAAGAAGCTCGACGCGGCATCCGGCGGTCAGAACTACATCGAGACGGTCTGGGGTCGCGGCTATGTGCTGCGCGAACCGGAAGACATCCGCGTCAGCGCCTGAGCAGCGAGCAGCGTCCCAACTTTTCTTCGACAAAAAACCCGGCTCCGGCCGGGTTTTTTCGTGATGGGCTGATAACTATTTGTTTTGACGAAATTTTGGACGGAAAACCGTCACACATTTTTCCTCGAAGATTGCGCCATGCCGCCCGAATCAGGCGGCGATTTTCAAGGTGCGAAAACGCTCGAGCAGTTGCGGACGGTTGAACGGCTTCAGGAGATAGCCCTGGGCGCCGGCGCGCTTGGCCCGCATGATCGAAGCGATATCGAGCTCGACCAGTGAAATCAGGATCTGCGGCCTTATCGGGCTCTCCATCGCGCGCACGCGGCGGATGAGATCGACCGCCGCCACGTCCGGCAAGGCGCCGTCGACGACGATGATGTCGGGCATGTCGGCCGCGCACATCTCCAGCGCGTCAAGTCCGCTGGCAGCCTCGATGACAACCATGTCGGAGCCGCCCAGGATGCGTTTTGCAACCTTCCTGATGACGCTTGAATCGTCGACGAACATGCAGCGTTTCATTTCCGGGTCCTCTTGCCTGTTGGCAATCCGGTGGCGTAGGGGGCATCTGAAAGGCACCATAGGCCGATCTGGTAAAGAAGCCGAAAAGCGTTTAGGTAAAATTTTTGCAAAGATGCCGTTTGCGGGCTGTTCTTCGCAATGCTTCGGCACGACCAGCCCGGTGAAGCTCATCCGACTCGATCGAAGCGCCGCCGCAGGTATTGCGGATCGGAATACTTCGCTTCTCGAGGGAAATGACGTGGATTCAGGCGGCTGAAAGCACGATTTCTTCCGGCGTCGCGTGGATCGAGATCGTCATGTTGGCTTCGCGCGCCAGGAGCAGCGTGTAATAGGGCTGCACGGAATGCGCGTCGATCGGTTCCTCCGGCTTGTGGCCGGAATGCAGCTCGAGGAATTTCGGCGGCACGCGCAGCATCGGGCCGCTCGCCGCAAGCGCGAAACGCGGCTCGGTTTCGAGGTTTTCCAGCGTCACGGAAAGCTTGCCGCCGCGCGGAATGGCGGCGTTGGCGACGAGGAGCAGGTTGAGCAGCAGCTTGACCTTGTTCTTGGGCAGCAGCGCGCGGGTCCCGTTCCAGCTCAGTTCCGGCTTCTCGTTCTTGAGGAAGGCGATGGCGACGGCTTCGGCATCGCCGGTATCGATCAGCATGCCGGCCGACCCGGCGGCGCCGAAAGCGATGCGGGCGAACTGCAGGCGGGCCGAAGCGTTGCGGGCGCTCTGGCGGATCAGTTTCATGGCGTCCTCGTCGGCGCCGCCTTCGTCGAGCAGTTCGAGCCCGTTGTTGATCGCGCCGACCGGCGAGATGATGTCGTGGCACACCCGGCTGCACAAAAGTGCCGCCAGATCGGGTGCGGAAAGGGCAAACAGATCGGCCATCGGCGAAAATCCCTGCAAAATTTCATAACTCATGGCCGAGCGATCGATTCGTCGCCCGCCCACACGAATCACGCACTCTCCTCGGGCATCCTGAATACACAGCGCCCGTGCGTGCGGCAACAAATCCGAAATTGTGGTGGCAAATGGCGTGTTCACACAGGCTGCCGACCCACCTGAGCGTCCCAAACAGCCTTTGAACCGCCATGTTCATGTGGGAGCTTAATGGTTGAAAAAGGATTACGGCATAGTTTGCCCGTAACAGTTACCCTTAACGGCCGGCTAAAAGAGCCGTACGGGTGTGAGGCGTCGGCGAAAGTGCTCCCTGACGGAGATTGGAAGCATGTTTTCCCGATTCTGCGACCGGACTTTTTTCCGTGTCATCCCGGACCGGACTTTTGTCCGTGTCGTCCAAGACCGGAGCTTTCTCCGTGTCATCTCAATGGCGATAGCGCTCATGGGCGTTCTCGTCTTCTCGACTTCGGCCCTGCGGGCCCAGGAATACACCGCTCAGGAGATTGTCGATTCCGGGCACAAGTTCTTCGGCGCGACATCGGGCGGGCTGGCCACGGTTATCGAGAAGATTTTTGCTTCCTACGGACTGCCCAACGGCTATCTGCTGGGCGAAGAGGGCTCGGGCGCGCTGATCGGCGGCCTGACCTATGGCGAAGGCACGCTCTACACCAAGAATGCCGGCGATCACAAAGTGTTCTGGCAAGGCCCGTCGCTCGGCTGGGATTTCGGCGGCGAGGGGTCGCGGGTGATGATGCTGGTCTACAATCTCGACGATGTGAGCAACCTCTACAACCGCTATGGCGGCGTCGCCGGTTCGGCCTATGTGGTGGCCGGCGTTGGCTTCAACGTGCTGAAGAACAACAATGTGCTTTTGGTGCCGATCCGCACTGGTGTCGGTGCCCGGCTCGGCGTCAATCTCGGCTATCTGAAGCTCACCGAACGCGCCACGTGGAATCCGTTCTGAGCTAATCCCGTTCCGTTGCGGCAAAGCCTTGCCGCAACGCTGGATTTCCGCCATGTCAACGTGGCACAGTCCTGCATTAGCGGTTGCCGTCCACAACGGGTAGTCACTTGGTCCAATCGGTCCTGTTCTTCGTCCTCGGCTTTCTCTGCGCCGGCTTCCTGGCGCTTATGATTGCTCCGGCCATATGGCGCCGCGCCGTCGCCCTGACGCGCAAGCGCATCGAAGCCTCGATACCTCTGACGCAAACCGAGATCCTGGCGGACAAGGATCGCGTTCGCGCCGAGTACGCCATGTCGACGCGCCGCCTCGAAATCAGCGTCAAGGCGTTGCGCGAGAAGGTGGCCGAACAGCTCGTCGAGATCAGTCGCGGCCACGAGGCGATGAAGGGCTTGGCGATCGAGCGCATGGAGAAGAACCAGGCACTGAGCGAGCTGGGGGCCACGAGCGAAATGCTGCGGCAGCGCGAGGACGAGTTGCACCGTCTGTCGGACCGGCTCAAGGAAACTGAACGCAAGCTGGAGAAGCGCGCGCTCGAGCTTGAAAAGCTGGAGAGCATGTATGACGACGCCAGCTTCTCCTCCAGCAGCCGACAGATCGAACTCGTGGCGCGCGAATCCGAGATGCAGAAACTTGCGAGCGACATTGCGTTGCTGCGCGGCCAGCGCAAGGAGGCGGACAGGCGCGGCCAGGAGATCGCGGCCGAAAGCAAGGCTGCACGCGATGCCGTGAAAGCCGAGAAGAAAAAGACCGCCGACCTCGACAGGAAGGTCGAACGGCTGCTGGCCACTCTTGCCGATCGCGAGGACAAGCTCGACCGCCGCGAAAAGGAACTGGCGCGGCTGCGAGAAAAGTCGAAAGCCGAGGATACCACGCCGGCTCTGCGCCTGGTCGGCAGGGGCGGCGATGTCGCCAAGAGCGATGACGTCGACAAGGCTATCGCCAAGCTCGACGGCGACCGTGAGCGGCTCGAGGCGAGGCTGACGGTACTGGCGCGCGAGAACAAGCAGCTGAAGGCGGATTTGACCGCGCTGGTCGTGTCCAATCCCGCGGATGGCAGCTCCGCCTTGCGCGAGCAGATGAACGAACTGGCAGCGGAGGTCGTCCATCTGACGGCCAAGCTCGAGGGACCTGATTCGCCGATCGCCAAGGCATTGGCAGTACCCTCGGATGCACGCTCCGGAAATGGTGAGCGCAGCCTTGCAGATCGCGTGCGGGCGCTGCAGGACGCGGACGCAGCAAGCTGAAATCAGTTCCTGTTTGCCGAGAAATGATGCAGCGCGATGGCTGACGCCGCCGCGACGTTCAGGCTGTCGAAGCCCTCCGACATGGTGATCCGTACCGTCTGCAAGCGCGCGAGCAGGCTTGCGGGCAGGCCTTCACCCTCGGTGCCGAGATAAAGCGCAAGGCGCTCGCGCCGCGGCGCATCGCGAATGTCGGTCTGCCCGCTCGGCGACAGCGCAAACTGGCCATAGCCGCGGCGGTCAAGCGTTGCCGTGAAGCCGGCGGCGTCGGTGAACGACGCGAAGGGAATTTTGAGCGCGGCACCGACGGAAACCCGGATCGCCTTGCGGTAGAGCGGATCGCAGCATGTCGCATCCATGAGGACCGCATCGGCGCCAAAGGCGGCGGCGTTGCGAAAGATTGAACCCATATTGTCGTGGTTGGCGATGCCGACAAGCACCACGATCAGCCTCTGGGCCGGCAAGGCATCGAGCAAGGCCTCGGCGGATTGCGGTGTCCCCTTGCGACCGATGGCCAGGATGCCGCGATGCATATGAAACCCGGCGATTGCATCCATCACCGCACCGGTGGCGACATAGACCGGCAGGTCCGCCGGCGCCTTGCTCAGGATGCCTTCGAGGCCGGCCAGCCGGTTTTCCAGGACCAGCACCGATTCGGCGCCAAAACGCCCAGACGAGAGCAGCAGGTCGAGCACCACCTTGCCTTCGGCGACGAAGCGACCTTGCCGGCCGGCGAGGTCTCGCTCGCGGATATCGAGGTAGGCGGCAACGCGCGGGTCTTGCGGGTCGACGATGCGAATGGGATCCATGCGTTCCTCGTGGTCACCGCAGCCGCCCGAAAATCCGCACGGATTGCCGGCGCTCACCGTCGGCTGGGAACCACGATGCGACAATTCAGGACGATCAGCCACCTCTGTGCGCCCGGATGGACGCACATCGCCCTGAAAGCGTTGCGAGGTAAGTGGCTACAGGACGGTCAGGTTCCGGCGCGGCGCAAACGGTGCGCCATCTGGGAGAGGTCCTCCTTGCCGCTGCCGAAAATGCCGTCCAGCATGCCGAGCAGTTCGCGCACGGCATCGGATTTGCAGGAATAGTAGATCATCTGCCGATCGCGACGGGTGTCGACGAGGTCCAGCGCCCGCAACTTGGCCAGATGCTGCGACAGGGCGGATTGGCTGAGCATCACCTTTTCGGCGATGGAGCCGACCGACATTTCACCGTCGATCAGATGGCTCATGATCAACAGCCGTTTCTCATTGCCCATCAGCATGAGAAATTCGGCTGCCAATCCGGCATTTGCGATTAGCTTAGACGAGACCATCGATCCCCCATGCTTTTTGATCATCCTGACGCCATGGGGGCAATGGCATCTGATTCCATAAACTCAGTTGCGTATAGCCGCTGCGATTCAGCGTCACTGACAAAAGGTAGAGCATTTCGTTCAAATCTCAAGTGTTGCTTTTTATCTAATGTAATTAAGCCCAGTCTCCGTGTCGGCCGCGGCCCGTCCGTTTCTGGCCATTTCGACCAGAACAGGCCGCAATTCGCGTGCCGCCTRCAAAGTTTTCGGGAAGAAAACCCGGCAAWCATCGTCACCCGACACCAGATCCATACCATCGGCATCGAATCCGGCAATAATCCAGCCGTTGTCGGACACTTTCGCGAAATGCTGTGCATAAACCGCAATCGCGTCGAGATGGTCGGCGTTCATATGGCCGATGGCGGATTGTTCGGTCGCCGCAAGCTCCTCGACGATCGGTCCACTGGTGAGCAGATCCGGTCGATCGAGCTGATAGGCCTTGCCGAAGCCGCCGTTGAGGTTGGCGCGTTGCGGCTCGAGGCGGAAGATCGAAAAGTCGCCGAGACCGGCGTAGAGTTTCGCCTTGGGATTGCGGTTGAGATAACGGCGCTCGCAACGGGCGTGCTCGCTCGATCCGCGCTCAAGCCGTTTCGCCTGGCAGACCAGTGACAGGCGCGGGTGCGCCAGCGGGTCGCCCTTGCCGGGTTCGCCAAGCAACAGGCAACAGCGTGCATCGGCAAGCAACGCGCCGGTGTGCGCCGAGAGCATCGAGACAAGGATCAGCGGCGCGCCGTCGATGTCGGTGGCCACGCCGACCCTGCTGGCCAGGGGCGAACCTGTCTCAGGTTCGATCACCGCCAGCGCACCAAAGCGGGCGCTGCGCAGAAGTGTCTTGGCCATTCGGATCGCCTCGGCATCCGTCTCGCGGATCACGTCCTTCTTCGGTTCGTCCAAAGGCATCACCACAATAAGTTGATCTTCCTTCTCCGCTTATCTGTCAAACAAACCAGATTTGACAAGGTCGTCAATCTCGTTTTTCGAGAATCCGAAACGTTCAAGCACTGTCGACGGGACGAGATCGTTTTCGGCGGGCTTTGTCGCAACTGTCGGCCGCAAGCCGGAGAAACGCGGCGCCGGTGCCGGGCGCTCAAATCCACCCGCCGCTACAAAGGCGTTGCGCGCCCGATTGTGTGGGTGATGCTTCGCCTCCTGCAGCGACAGGACGGGGGCAACGCAGGCATCGGTTTCGGCAAACAGCCGGTCCCAGTCGTCGCGCGATTTCTGCCGGATCCGATCGGCAATGGCTGCGCGCATCGGCGGCCACAGTGCCCTGTCGTACTGGCCGCGTACAAAGCGCTCGTCGAGCTGCAGCAGCCTAGCGAATTCGGCGAAGAATTGCGCCTCGAGGCAGCCGATGGCGACATGGCGTCCGTCTGATGTCTCATAGGTGTCGTAGAAGGGGGCGCCGGAATCGAGCAGGTTCGCGCCGCGTCTGTCGCTCCACAAGCCGGCCGCCATGAGCGCATGCAGGGGTACCGCCAGCATCGAGGCGCCTTCGACCATCGCGGCGTCGATGACCTCGCCCTTGCCCGTGCGCGAACGTTGGAAAAGGGCGGCCAGCACGCCGGCGACCAGCATCATGGCGCCGCCAGCATAGTCGGCGATGAGGTTGAGCGGTGGGACAGGACGGCCGCCGTCGTGGCCAACTGCGTGCAGCAGGCCCGAATAGGCAAGGTAGGTGATGTCATGGCCGGCGCGGCCCGCCAGCGGCCCGTCCTGGCCGAAGCCGGTCATGCGGCCGTAGATCAGCGCCGGATTGTGCGCCAGCACCGCTTCCGGACCGAGCGCCAGCCGCTCCATGACACCGGGGCGAAACCCTTCGAGCAACATGTCCGCCCTTTCGGCAAGGCGCAGCATCAGATCGGTGCCTTCCCGGCGTTTCAGGTCGAGGCGCAGGATGGCGCGGCCGTGACGGTCGATGTTGTATTCATCCGACATCGACGGGAGAGGCCGGCTCGCCCCCGCCCGCTCGACGCGCAGCACTTCGGCGCCCATCTCCGACAGCATCAGGCCGGCCAGCGGCACGGGACCAAGTCCGGCCATCTCGATCACCTTCAGTCCGGCAAGCGGACCGGTCTTCCAGGCAGCGGACAGGCCGGCGCTCATGACCGGCTATTTCGGCGCCATGCGAATGGCGCCGTCGAGACGAATGGTCTCGCCATTCAACATCTGGTTTTCGATGATGTGCAGGGCAAGCGCCGCATATTCGGATGGCTCGCCCAAGCGGGACGGGAAGGGCACGGCGGCGCCCAGCGAATCCTGCACGTCCTGCGGCATGCCGGCCATCATCGGCGTCTTGAAGATGCCGGGCGCGATGGTGCAGACGCGGATGCCGGAACGGGCGAGATCGCGCGCCACCGGCAGTGTCATGCCGACGACGCCGCCCTTGGAGGCTGCATAGGCGGCCTGGCCGATCTGGCCGTCATAGGCGGCGACCGAGGCGGTGTTGACGATGACGCCACGCTCGCCGCCTTGCAGCGGATCGAGCTTCGCGGCACGGTCGGCGACGAGGCGGATCATGTTGAACGTGCCGATCAGATTGACCTCGATCACCTTGCGGTATTGATCGAGCGGATGCGGGCCATCCTTGCCGATCGTCTTCACGCCGATGGCGATGCCGGCGCAATTGACCAGGATACGCGGCTCGCCAAGCTTGGCCGCGACCTCGGCAAGAGCGGCAGTCCCACTATCGGCGTTGCTGACGTCGCACTGGACGGCAATACCGCCGATCTCGGCCGCGACCTTCGCCGCGCGATCGATACCGACATCGAAGATGGCAACGCGGGCGCCCTTGGCGGCCAACGCGCGCGCCGTTGCCTCGCCAAGACCGGAGCCGCCGCCGGTAATGATCGCGATCTGGCCATTCGGGTTCATGCCGACATCCTTTTGATCTCAGGGACAGCGGGACGGATCAAGCGCCAGATCGACCGGGAAGGTCAAGCCATCGCTGCGATATGGTCGCCAACCCTGGCCTGATCGGCGTGGCAGACCTCGCCCGAAAGCCTGGCGACCGCGCCCGGCGCGATCTCGTGCGACAGCAGCCGGTCGAGATCGACGGGGCGCGGCATCGATATCTGGCCGCGCGGAATGCGCTTGAAACCGAGCGGTCCGTAGTAGGGCTCATCACCAACCAGCATCACGGCGGGTGCGCCCGCCTTGGCGGCCGCCTCCAGCGCGATCGCCACCAGCCGACGGCCGATGCCGAGGTTCTTGAAGGCTGGCCGCACCGCAAGCGGTCCGAGCATCAGTGCGCGGCCGGCACCGGCGGCGATGCGGGTCATGCGCACCGAGGCGACGACGAGGTCGCCGTCGACGGCGACGAACGACAGCGGGCGTTCGTGCCCGCCGGCCTCGCGGATCTTGTAGGCGGCCAGCACGAAACGGCCGGGCCCGAAGGCTTCGTCGTTGATCGCTTCGATCTGGAGGTCATGCGCCGGGATTTCCGGCAGGTATTTCACGTCGGCAAGGCTCATGGTCTTTGCGTTCCGATAGGGAGGAAAGGTTTGCTGCAAACGGCAGCATTCGCCAGTCAGCGCTTCATCAAGCGCGGGCGCCCTTTCGTCGTCGGTCAAACCGGATCAAAGCAAAGTCGAACATGCGGATTGTCCGCTAGCATCAATTTCCTGCCGCTGCAATCGGCGGCTTGATGGTCCACCCGACCGCTTGACGGTCTGTTCAGCACCAGGTGATTCCACGGCGTGGCTTCGTGCCCTACATGGGAAGCAAGCAGGAAAGGACATGCGATGGGATTGCTGGTCGAAGGCAAATGGCAGGACCGCTGGTATGACACCAAGGACAGCGGAGGCAAGTTCGTGCGGACGCAATCGCAGTGGCGCGACTGGATCACTCGCGACGGGACGCCGCCTGCGGGCCGCAGCCGCGGCTTCAAAGCGGAGCCCGGCCGCTATCACCTCTATGTCTCGCTCGCTTGCCCGTGGGCGCACCGGACGCTGATCTTTCGCGCGCTGAAGAAGCTGGAAGGCATCATTTCGGTCTCGGTGGTGCATCATTTCATGGGCGCCAATGGCTGGACGTTCGTGGCGCAGGATGGCGCGACCGGCGACACGCTCTACGGCCTCGATTTTCTGCACCAGATCTACACCAAGGCCGATCCTGCCTATTCCGGCCGCGTGACGGTGCCGGTGCTATGGGACAAGAAGGAGCAGACCATCGTCTCCAACGAATCCTCCGAGATCATCCGGATGCTGAATTCGGCCTTCGACGAATGGGGCGATGCCAGCCTCGATTTCTATCCCAAGGCGCTGCGCGGCGAGATCGATGCGATCAACGCGCTGGTCTATCCCGCTCTCAACAACGGCGTCTATCGCGCCGGCTTCGCCACCACGCAAGGCGCCTATGAGGAAGCGTTCGGCGAGCTGTTCGCGGCACTCGACACGTTGGAAGACCGCCTCTCGAGGCAACGTTATCTGGTGGGCGATCGCATCACCGAAGCCGACTGGCGGCTGTTCACCACGCTGGTGCGCTTCGACCCGGTCTATGTCGGCCATTTCAAATGCAATCTGCGCCGCATCGCCGACTACCCGAACCTGTCCAACTATCTGCGCGACCTCTATCAGGTGCCGGGCGTCGCCGGGACCGTGAACCTCAACCACATCAAGGCGCATTATTACGGCAGCCACGAGACGATCAACCCGACGCGGATCGTGCCGGTAGGGCCGGAACTGGACTATGACGCGCGGCATGACCGGGGACGGTTTAAGAAGGCGGCGTGATCTACCAGTAGGGCGATCGCTGCTCGCCGCCAAAAACCTCGGCGATCCGCCGTAGGGTCGCTGGTGTCGTGCCTTCCGGCAAACGGTCCAGGGGAAAGAAGCCGGACTCGGCGATCTCGTGGTCCGGCAGCTTCGGCGCCGTCTGGCTGAAATGCTCGATCAGATAGAAACCGACATGGTCGCGCCGGCTGGCGCGACGGTTGAAATGCATCGACCTCAGCGCCGGCGGCGACGTCAGTGCGATATTGCCTTCCTCGGCCAGTTCGCGCGCCAGTGCCTCACCAAGCGTCTCGCCAACTTCGACGCCGCCGCCGGGAAGCTGCCAGCCCGGCACATAGGTGTGGCGAATGAGGAAGATGGAATTGGATGCCGTGTCGTGGACCAGACCGCGCACGCCGAGCGTCATCGGCCGCCGCAACACGAAATAGAGATGGAACAACCGGGCCCGGAGGCCCGCCCAACCGGTCTGACGGAAGGTCTTCTCCGGATCAGTCTGCATCAGGTGCGAAACCGTGGTGGAAAGCGGGGGGCGCGTCGCATATGAAGGAAGGATGTTCAGGCTCGCGCATATTTCCGATGTCCATCTGGGGCCGCTCCCCGATGTATCCTATCGCGATCTCGCCTCCAAGCGCGTGCTCGGCTACGTCAACTGGCAGCGCAACCGCCGCCGCCATATGCATGATGCCGTCATCGACGCGATCGTTGCCGACATCAAGACGAACACGCCTGACCACCTCGCCGTCACCGGCGACCTGGTCAATCTGGCGCTCGACGGCGAGATCGAGATGGCCAGGCACTGGCTGGAGACGCTGGGATCGCCGCAGGATGTCTCGGTCGTTCCTGGAAACCACGATGCCTATGTGCCCGGCGCCTTCGACAAGGTCTGCCGGTCCTGGGCGGCGTGGATGAGTGGCGACGGTGTCAACACGCCGGTCGACCGCAACGCATTCCCCTATCTGCGCGTGCGCGGCGATGTCGCGCTGATCGGCATCTCGACAGCGCGTGCCACGGCGCCGTTCATGGCCAATGGCTTCTTCATGGAGGGTCAGGCGAAACGGCTTGGCAAGCTGCTCGACGCCACGGCCGGGCAAGAGCTGTTTCGCGCGATCATGATCCATCATCCGCCGGTGCGCGGCGCCGTCTCGCAGCACAAGCGGCTGTTCGGCATTGCCCGCTTCCACAAGATCATTCGCCGCCATGGCGCCGAACTTGTCCTGCACGGCCATTCGCATCTGCCGTCGCTGTTCTTCATCGGCAACCGGGGCGCCAAGGTTCCGGTGGTCGGGGTTGCCGCCGCCGGCCAGGCGCCGGGCGGCAAGCACCCGGCGGCGCAGTACAATCTGTTCGACATTGACGGCGAAAAGGGCAATTGGCGGATCCGGCTGACACGGCGCGGCCTGACCGGGCCGTCCATACCGCCATCCGATCTGCAGACGCTGGAGCTTGGCGTGGAGGCAGGTGCGGCTATGGCCGCACGTTGAGAACCATGGCCACGATGCGGTCCCACAACAGGATGACCGACACCACAAGTCCTACCAGAGCGCCGGCGGCGACCAGGCCAAGGCCCGACAGAAACGCCGACCAGGCCTTGCCGCGCGTCTTCGAGCGCAGTGGCGGTTCGGCTTCCGGCACATCGGCGCGTGTCAAGCCGGCGAAGGCCGGCTCGACCCCGCCTTCCATCATCTTCTGGCGCTCGACGATCCGCTCGGCAACATAGCGCGTCACCTGATCAGCAACGGGCTTCATGTCGGTCGATTCGGCAAGCACCACCCGGCCGATGCGGGTGTCCCTGAGAAAGCGATAGGTGCGGCGATCGCGCCCCATGGCGACATGGCTGACGGCATCGATCCACAGGCGAGGCTGCAAGCCGGACGAGACGACAAAGTCGAAATTGTCCATGTCGGCGGGAACATCGGCAAAAACCGGCGCCAGTTCGGCAGCAAGCAGCTCGAGGCGCATGCGATGGGCTTCGCGCATGTCGACGACGACGTCGTCGCGGTCGGCGAAGGCATTCTTCACATCACGGACGGCATCCGACAGTTGCCTCGACTGATCGATGGTCTTCTCGCCTGCTTCCTTCATCGGCGTTCGCCTCGCGGGTTTGGTTAACACGGGGTTAACACAGCCGCCTGTAAAATGCACTGGCGAGAGCAACGGGATCGAGGCGCGTTCAGCAGGCGGCTGTGCGCGAAAAAGGTCAGCTGGCAGCAGCAGCGAATTTCTGGCGCAGCGGCCTGGCGCGCCGGTTGGTGTTGCGGCGAATGATCTCGGCGACGAGGTCGGGTGCTTCCTCGGCCAGCATATGGCCGACCTCAAGCACATGGTGGACATGAAAATGCGCAGGCAGATCATCCGCCTGGGTAAAGGGCAACACTGCGTCGTCGGTTCCCCACGCCACCATCACCGGCATGTTCAATCCGTCGAGACGATCGTGCGGGATGACGCCTTGCCGATCGTCCATGGTCATGGCGGTGGCGATCTCGACCAGCTTCGGCACTTGGCCTGGACGTCCGCGCATTCGGCAAAGCGCGTCCATGACACGCTTCTGGGGCGGGCTGTGGGGCCCGGACATGGCGGCAAGGCAGGCGCGGATTTCGGACCGGTTCGCGGCGCCGCCATAGCGGCGCAACAACGGTCCATTGATCTCGGGGCCAAGACCGCCTGGCGCCAGAAGCGTCAGCGAGGCGACTTTTCCAGGCTCGGCCAGCGCCATCAGCATTGCCACCGCACCGCCCATCGAGTGGCCCACGAGATGAACACGCTTCAGTCTGCGTTCCGAGAGATCAGCCAGCACGGCCCTAGCCGCTACCTTGGCCGGACCGGCTCCGGGAAAATCGAGCGACAGCCCATGCCCCGGCAGATCATAGGCCAGCGTGCGCGCGGCAGGCGCCAAGGAAGAAATCACCTCGCGCCAGACATCGTGGCAGCCGCCGAAACCATGCAGCAGGACGATGGCCTTCGAGCCAACACCCTGTTCGGCGACAAAAAGCGATGCGGTCATGAAAGCTGATTTTTTTGTTATTGCAGGACGCGCGACACCAACTGTGGCTGAATTGCTCCCAGTCTAGCGTGATGACCAGTAAAATCTTCGCGATTTGCGCGGTTGCGGACAGTCCCGGCGCGCCTAATCTGTGGATGTCGATTGTGTCAGCTTGCGTTACCGAGCCCTGCGGCGCGCAGAGCCTGGACCAGCCGGTCGGTCAGGTCGGCCGGATATTTCCGCTCGACGAAGGTCGCGCGCGGATCGGCGGCAAATTTAGGGAACTGGGTGTTCAGTTCGCCCAGCAGCGTGCTGACCAGATGGTCCTGTCCGGCAGCCTTCGCACCGATCAACCGCGCCGCAAGATAGTGCGATTTCGTTGCCGTCGTTCTCAGTGCCATGCTGGCCGCGACCGCCTTGTTCGTGTTGCCGAGCATGAATTCGCCGACGAACAGCCCGTAGTCCCACCATGTCGAGTGGCCGCTGAAGGTCTCCGCCGCATGCGCCAGGATCGGGGTTCCCTCCGCGTATCGACCGGCGAAGATCAGCCCGTAGCCGTAGGCGGCAGCCATGCCGAGATCGTAGGGATTGAGTTCATAGGCCTTGCGCATCCAGCGGATCGCTTCGTCCGTATTGCCGAGACGCGAACTGACATAGCCGTAGGAGCGATGCGCATAAGGGCTGGTCGGCCCCATCTGCACGCCGCGATGGGCAAACTCCACCGCCTTTTCAATCGTCGCATTGGGCGGATAGGCGTAGTGATCGGAGACCGCCTCGAGTTGCAGAGACGCCAGTTCCGAATAGACCAGCGAGGACCTTGTTCCGCCATTGGCCAATTCTTCGAGGCAGCGATAGGCAGCTTCATGGGTTCTGGCGTTCTGGTCGAGATAATATTTGTCGTTGAGCAGCAGGCATTGCGTCAGGCCGTTTGGGGCACCGGTCTGCTCGATATAGTTGTAGATCGTGCCCGAGGCCGGAAGCGCCGAACTCAGCATGTCGGCGATCCGGTCTTCGACCACGGCCGGTGCGCTGTCGGCAGGGGTCAGATTGCGCGACAGAAGCACCCGTCCGGACGCCATACTTTGCAGTTCGATCGTGATATCGCCCGCGTTCGGTCCGGGCAGCATGTCGAATATGAAGCTGGTGGCGTCGTCGGCCGGATCGGTGGGCGTGTCGCGACCGATGAAGTCGATCGTATCGAAGCCGCTCAGGCCGGCGCGCAGCGAGGCGGCGACGCGGCTGGCATCGGCGCCTTCGGCCTTGAGGTCGATATAGACGAGCGGCAGGGCGTCGGCCGTTGCCGATGGCGCGATGCTGCTGGTCGCGCCGGAGGTCTCGAGGGTCGCCGACATGTCGCCGCCACCGGTCAGCAAGGCGCTGCTGCCCTGACGAAGGATCAGCAGGCCCAGCATGGCGATGACCAGGGCGATCGCCATCCAGAAGAAGCGGAGTTGGCGCACCACCGAGGGGGTGGGCTTTGCGAGAGCCGGCGACACCGCATCCGGCATGCCCGTGCTGGCGTCGTTGGCCCGATCGGCGGACGTGGCGCCATCCAGCCTGAGTTCGGGAACAGCCTCAGCCGGCAGCCGGATCGCGTTCAATTCATAGGCGGGAACATAGCCGCCGCGCGGAATGGCTATGCGGACCGGCTCGGCAACGCCTTCATTGGCAAAATAATGCTGCAGAAGCTCGCGCAGCCTGCCCGCCTGAACCCGCACCACGGCGTCGGTGGCCGGATCGAAATCGCCGTCCTTGCCGAAAACATCCATGGCGATGGAGAAGCCCTTGAGCCTGTCGGCTTCGCCGGCTTGTTCGCGTTCGACAAGGTAGCGGAGCAACTTGCGCGCGCGTTCGGATCGCCCGAACGTCTGGCTAGCAAGAAGTCGCTCCAGTGTCTCGCGCACTGCGGGGGCGGCAGGCGTGGCATGCTGCAAGTGTCGATCCTCTCGAAGTCGGCACAGGTTGAGGCGCGATCATATAGTTCCCGCTCCGCCACACAAGTATTCACCCATTATGCGATCACGTACCCCACCGGATAATTCTTCGGTGGTTAATGATACGAAGGATCGGAACCGATCGCCGAATGGGGAGGGTTCCGATCTTCGTTCTGGTCGTGCGTCAACCGGCCTTTTTGACGACGATGCGGTTCGCCGCCGACATCACCGCTTCCAGCGAGGCGGCGACGATGTTGGTGTTGATGCCGGCGCCGAACAGCTTGCCATCAGGATGTTCCATCTCGACATAGGAAATGGCCGAGGCGTTCGAGCCGCGCTGCATCGAGTGCTCGGAATAATCGAGCACCGACATCTCGATGCCGAGGTGACGCGAGAGTGCATCGACGAAGCCGTCGATCGGACCGGTGCCGGTGCCGGTGATAGTCACCTCCTTGCCGCTGTCGACGATGACCGCCTCGACGACGCGACGGCCCTTGGTCTCGGTGCTGGGATAGGTGTGGTGGTCGAGGAATTTCAGCCGCGCGGCCGGCTGGTCGACATAGGTCTCGAGAAAGCGCTCGTAGATGCGCTTGACCGGCACTTCCTTGCCCTCGGCATCGGTGATCGCCTGGATTTCCTGGCTGAACTCGACCTGCAAATTGCGCGGCAGGTTGAGGCCGTAGTCGGCCTGCAGCACATAGGCGATGCCGCCTTTGCCCGACTGTGAGTTGATGCGGATGATCGCTTCGTAGCTGCGGCCGACATCGGCCGGATCGATCGGTAGATAGGGCACTTCCCACAGGCTGGTGTTGGCCTTCTTCAGCGCCTTCATGCCCTTGTTGATGGCATCCTGGTGCGAGCCGGAAAAGGCAGTGTAGACGAGCTCGCCGACATAGGGATGGCGCTCGGGGATCTTCAACTGGTTCGAATATTCGTAGACATCCTTCATCCGGTTGATGTCGGAGCAGTCGATCCCCGGATCGACACCTTGCGTGTACATGTTGAGCGCCAGCGTGACGATGTCGACATTGCCGGTGCGCTCGCCATTGCCGAACAGCGTGCCTTCGACGCGGTCGGCGCCGGCCATCAGGCCGAGCTCGGTGGTGGCGATGCCGGTGCCGCGGTCATTGTGGGGATGCAGCGAGACCAGCAGGTTCTCGCGGTTGTCGAGGTTGCGGCACATCCATTCGATGCGGTCGGCGTAGATGTTGGGAGTCGACATCTCGACCGTCGACGGCAGGTTGATGATCAGCTTGTTGTCGGGTGTCGGCCTGACGATCTCGGTGACGGCGTTGCAGATCTCCAGCGCCACTTCGAGTTCGGTGCCGGTAAAGCTCTCCGGCGAATATTCGAAGCGGTACCCGCCGCCGGCCTTAGCCGCCATGTCGGTGATCATCTTGGCGGCGTCGGTGGCGATGCGCTTGATGCCGCCGACGTCCTTTTCGAAGACGACGCGACGCTGCAACTCACTGGTCGAGTTGTAGAAATGGACGATCGGGTTGGTGGCGCCCTTGAGCGCCTCGAAGGTGCGGGTGATCAGTTCGGGCCGGCACTGCACGAGCACCTGCAGCGAGACATCGGCAGGTACGTTGCCTTCCTCGATGCACCAGCGGGCGAAGTCGAAGTCGGTCTGCGAGGCGGACGGGAAGCCGATCTCGATCTCCTTGAAGCCCATGTCGAGCAGCAGGCCGAACATGCGCGCCTTCCGCTCATGGCCCATCGGATCGATCAGCGCCTGGTTGCCGTCGCGCAGGTCGACCGAGCACCAGATCGGCGCCTTGTCGATGACTTTCGAGGGCCAGGTGCGGTCGGTGAGGCCTACTGTGGGGTAGGGTTGATATTTGCGCGCCGCGTCCGGCATGCCCCGGGCTGCCTCGGGCGTGCCCTTTGCCGCATCCTTGCCGGTTGCCGCGGCATCGGGGCGGATTTCTTCTCGTGCGTTCATCGTCGTTTCTCCCGGCGGCTCACGGATCCACCCTCAGATGGATTGATGGCGAGCGGCGCCTTTACCAGAATTTCGTTCGCTTGATGTGACGTGCCAATTTTGTGACTGGCCAAGGAGCATGCGCTTGCGCGGCGGTTCGACCGCCGGGCGCTCCTTCAGCGAACCCGGCGATCGCCGATAAGGCCGAGAAGAAGCAGGGTCGAAGCCAGTGCACGCACGGTCTCGCCGGAAAAACCGGTCGGACGGGAAGCGTTGGTGGCGCGCGTGTTCATGGCGGTTCTCATACAGGAGCGGCTTGTGGGAGGCAAGTGGGGCCGCATGGCGGGCCGAGCTTCTGTTGGAAATCATCCCTAACATGTGCGCTCTTCCCCACGCGCTGCAAATGCGCCAGACTTGGCTTTGTCGGGGTCACTATCGGCAGGGGGGTCATCCATGAATTTCGTGTTCTTCTCGCCGCACTTTCCCGTCAATGGCGCGGATTTCTGCGACCGGTTGAAGAAGGCCGGGGCCAGGGTGCTGGGTATCGGCGACGCACCCTATGAGGCGCTCGACGGCAAGCTGAAGGCGGCGCTCAGCGAATATTACCGTGTTGCCGACATGGAGGACTACGATCCGGTGTTCCGGGCTATGGGGCATTTCATCCACAAGTGGGGCCGTATCGACCGTTTTGAATCGCTCAACGAACACTGGTTGGAGTTGGAAGCCAACATCCGCACCGACTTCAACATCTACGGCACCAAGCTCGATTTCGTGAAGAATTTGAAGCGCAAGAGCCGCATGCGCGCCTTCTTCCGCAAGAGCGGCGTCGACACCATCGCGCAACGCAAATGCTCCGACAGGGCCGGCGCCATGACCTTCATCCGCCGCGTCGGCTATCCGGTGGTGGTCAAGCCCGACAGCGGCTCGGGCGCCTCGAACACCTTCAAGATCTCCAACACTGGCGAGCTCGACCAGTTCTTCAGGGACAAGCCCGAGGATGTGACCTTCGTCATGGAGCAGTTCATCGAGGGGCTGGTGGTGACTTTCGACGGGCTGGTCAACCGCGATGGCGAGGTGGTGCTGGCCGCCAGCCACCGCTACGACCAGAGCGTCATGGAAGTGGTCAACAAGGATCGCCACATGAGCTACACCTGTTTTCCGCGGATCAGCCCTGCGGTCGAGGAGGCCGGCCGCAAGATCCTGAAGGCGTTCGACGTGCGCGAGCGCTTCTTCCACATCGAGCTGTTCGAGACCAAGGACGACCGCGTCATCGCGCTGGAGGTCAACATGCGTCCGCCCGGCGCCTGGATGACCGATGCGATCAACTACACGTTCGACATCGACGTCTACGCGGCGTGGGCCGACATGGTGGTCAAAGATGCCGCCGGCGGCCCCTATGAGGGCAAGTATTTCACCGCCTATGCCAGCCGCAAGCGGCGCCTCAGCTATTTGCACAGCCATGAGGACGTGCTAGCCGCCCATCGCGACAAGATCGTCCACCATCAGGCCATCGAAGAGGTTTTCAGCCGCGCCATGGGAAATTACGCCTACCAGATGCGCTCGAAGGACGAAGCGGCGCTGCGCGAAGCGGTCGCCTACATCCATGCGGAAAAGGCGTGAGGCGATGGACGTTTCCTATCACAACACTTTCGCCCGCAATCTCGGCCGCGACATGGAATACAAGCGCTACGGCCATGCCGGCCGGCCGGTGGTGGTGTTCCCGACCTCGCAAGGGCGGTTCTACCAGTTCGAGGATTCCGGCGGGGTAGGGGCACTGGCCGAGTTCATCGACACCGGCCGCATCCAGTTGTTCACGGTCGACGGCATCGATTCGGAATCCTTCTTCGACAAGCATGCCGACGCCGCACACCGCATCGGTCGGCACGAGGCCTATTTCCGCTATGTGCGCGAGGAGGCGCTGCCGGAATTCCTGTCCACGGCCGCGCAGGCCAATGGCGGGCGCAAGCTGAAGCCGCTGTTCACAGGCTGTTCGATGGGCGGCTACCATTCGTCGAACTTCGTGTTCCGCTTTCCCGAACTCGCCAGCGGCGTCATCTCGCTGTCGGGCGTCTATTCGGCCCGCGACTTCTTCGGCAAGGCGCTTGAAGGCGACATCTTCTACAACTCACCGCTCGACTATCTGCCCGGCATCGTCGACCCTAAACTGCTTGCCCGCCTGAAGGCGCTCAGGCTGATCTTCTGCTGCGGACAGGGCGCCTGGGAGGAACGGATGCTGGTCGAGACGCGCAAGCTGGAACAGATCCTGCGCGACAGGTCCATTCCCGCATGGGTCGACTATTGGGGCGGCGATGTCAGCCATGACTGGCCGTGGTGGCACAAGCAACTGGTCTATTTCTTCGGCCGCTGGCTGGATGAGGACCTGATGCACAGGCTCGATTGAGGCGCAGGGAGATTCAGGTGATGCCGGCCTGGAAACGTCGGCGGGCCGTTGCACGGCAGCACCGCTGACGGGCTTCGACCCTGGCTGTGAAATCGCAACCTGGTTGTGATTTCAGAACGTTGGCTACCCCCTGACGCTTCTCGCCACCAGCCGTGCCACGCTCGGGCCGACCAGCAGCACGACCAGGAAGCGCGCCGATTGCAGCGCCATGACGAAGGAGATGTCGACGTTCTGCGCGGCGGCGGCAATGATGGCGATGCTGTCCATGCCGCCCGGGCTGGTCGCCAGGTAGGCGGTCAAAGGGTCGATGCCCAAGAGATGGCTGATCATGAAGGCAAGGCCGCCGCAAAAGGCGATCAACGCCACGATCGAGGCGATGATCTGCGGCAAGGCACGCGTCGCATGGCGCAGGATCGGCCGCGTGAAGTTCAGGCCGATCGACCAGCCGACCATCGCGTAGCTGACCGCCAGCAGCCATTGCGGCAATTGCATCTCCACGCCAAGGCCAAGATGGATGACGGTGCCGACGATGAAGGTGCCGAGAAAGAAGGGCGAAGGCAGCCGGCAAAGCTTTCCCGCCAGGCCGCCGACAAGCGCGATGCCGATGGTGGCAGCGAAGGCTTGCGGATCGATCGGCGGAAACCAGATGATGGGCGGGATTTCGACCCCCGACGTGTCGACCCACATCTTTGCAACGAGGGCCGCCGTCATCGAGACGAAGATGACGCGCAGATATTGCATGAAGGCGACGAGCCGCTGGTCGGCGCCGAAGGCACCGGCCATCAGCACCATGGCGGTGGCGGCACCTGGCGAGGAGCCCCAGACGGCGGTGGTGCCGGGCAGGATGCGCCAGCGGCTGATCAGCCAGCCGAGCAGGCTGGAGGCCGTCACGGTGGCCACCACGACGCCGAGAAACAGCGGCCATTCCTGGTAGAAGACTGGAAAGATGTCGGCCGAGATCGAACTGGCGACGAGGCAGCCGACAATCGCCTGGGCGGCGCCGAACAGAAGACGCGGCACGCGCACCGTGGCGCCATTGGTGCCGGCGACGATGGCCGCCAGCATCGGTCCGATCAGCAGGGCGGCCGGCAGGGCGGCGAGCTCCAGCGCGCCGGCAAACAGGGCGGAGACGGTCAGGATCGCCAGCCATTGCCAAGCCTTACGCATCCGCGCCATGCGTTCGACAACGGGCTGGTCCGGGGAATCCATGTCTTGGTCTCAGTCTCGAAGCGGGGCGATGCGAACCCCGCTGCGCCGAAAAAGGATGCCTCGCGTGAGCTTAGGCTTTTTTGCCGTCGGCCAGGCCAAAGCCGCCGACAGGGTGCGTTTCGACCTGGAATTCAAAGCCGGCGATGAACGGCCGCGCCTTGGCGATCGCCGCCTGGACTTCCGGAAGCTGCAGCGAGGCCTTGTGGCTTTCGGCGTCGGTCCACACTTCGGTGACCCAGATCGCATCGGCATCCGCGGGGTCGCGGGCAATGATGTAGCTCAGGCAACCCGGCAGGGCGCCGGTGCTGGTGCTGGCGCGCAGGACCTCCATGACCGCGTCGCGCTGGCCGCGCGATGCCCGCATCTTGCCGATCAGTCCATACATTCCTTTGTCTCCCTTCGAGGTTTTCGACAAGATATGCAGATCGTCAGTATGCAGATAGCCGGTCAAGGCATCAACTGGCCGCCATTCACCTCGATCACCTGGCCGGTGATGTAGCCGCTCAGAAGGTCGGAAGAGAGGAACAGGTAGGCGCCGACGCAGTCTTCCGCAGTGCCGGCGCGCCCCTGTGGAATGGTGGCGACCATGCCCTTTATCTGCTCGTCGGTCGAATAGCGCTCGTGGAACGGCGTGAGAATGGTGCCGGGCGCCACTGCGTTGACGCGGACGCCGAAGCCGATCAGTTCCTTGGCCATGCCGCGCGTCACGTTGGAGACGAAGGCCTTGGCCGAACCGTAGAGGCCGGCGCCGCCGCCGGCGCCGTTGCGCGCGGCGATCGACGAGGTGTTGACGATGAAGCCGCCCTGTTTCTTCAGCCACGGGATCGCCTTGCGTGAGGCGGTCAGCACGGAACGCGCATTGAGGTCCATCACCGCGTCGTAGTGCGCCTCGGTCTGCTCGGCATAGGGCACGCGGCCGAGCATGCCGCCGGCATTGTTGACCAGCCCGTCGAGGCGGCCGAAATGCTGCGCGCTGTCCTCGACGACGCGTTCGACATCGGCGGGAACCGAGAAATCGCCCTGGACGAGGAACACCTCGCCGCCCTTGTCGGCAATGGTCTTAGCCAGAGCGTCGGCGGCGTCGCGGCTCGAATTGTAGTGCAGTGCTACGCGGCATTTCTGTGCGGCGTAGGCCGACGCCAGGGCCGCGCCTATGCCGGTCGATGCACCGGTAACCAGTACCGCCTTGCCGGCGAGATCGGGAATGCTGAGTGTGGTGGTGGCTGGCACGCGTGTCCTCCGGGATTTCTGCCGGTCCTTCGTAGGCCTTTGGTGCCCAGATGTTCAAGCCTCACGGGCGCAGATAGACGTAGCCCTGGCCCTGCAATTCCGCGAGTTTGACGACGCCACCCTTGTCGGCGGCGTGGAACCCGTCGAGCAGGTCGGTCAAAGAAATATCCATGCCTTGCATGGTGTTGGCGCAGGCGTGCGGATCGAGCCCCTGCTGCACCAGGCTGGCGAAGCGGCCGGAGATCGCGGCCGAAATGCCTTTGGACTTGAATGCGGCAAGGGCTGGACCATGCACGACCAGCACGATGTCGACATTGCCGCCGGTGCCGTCATAGTGGTTCTTGATGTTGCCGAGAACGAAATTGACCTTGTCGAGATCGCTGAGATGATAGGCGACCTTCTGCCTGGCGGGCTCCGTGGCGGCTGCCTGCACCACCCGCAGGCCAAGAAACGTTCCGGTTCCGGCAAGAACCGCGCGGAACATATCGCGCCGGCGCATCGCATTCTCCTCCGCTTGACGGCGCACCGCAAAATGCGTGGCTGCGGCCGCAATACTAGCATAAATTGACATTACGTCCTGTCGATGCGGAGGAGGGGTCACATGACGCTTTGTAAGGTATTGGCGGGCGGCGCTTGGGGTGTCGCGCTGCTTGGCCTGCTGGCCGGCTCGGCCTTGGCCGATGATGTGCTGAAGCTCACCGAACTCAGCCCCAATGGTGCCGACGCCTGTTTCGGCCGCGTCTATGACGCAGCACACCTCAAGGCGCATCCGAAGCAGAAGGTGGCGCGGATATTCTTCTACTACGGCCATGATCCGGTCAGCCGGCCGAATGAAGAGCCTGCCGCGAATTCTGACTCATCGTACAATGCCTTCGTTGCCACCACCGTGCGCGGCGCCAAGGCGCCGGAATGGGCCGGCGGCTGGTGCAATCACGAGTCCGAGGACGGCAAATCAGGCCCGATCCATTGCGGCATGGATTGCGACCGCACCCTGGCCTCGCTGAAAGTCGATGACAAAGGAAGCCTGATCATCACCGACGTGCAGCCCGATCTTTATCTGGATGCCGGGTCGGAAGAGGAACTGGGTGCAGCGGAATATGACAGGCAGGCGCTGGGCAAGGAAGATGACAATTTCCGCCTCGACCCGATGCCGGCCGCGACCTGCAAGGCGGAGTTCGCGCGCATCGATCCGATCGACCAGGCGCTCGGGGCCCCGCTGCGCGAACGGCTGAAGCCGGACCAGGCCTTCTGCTATGGGCGCGACTATGACGCGTCGCACCTGGCCTCGCACCCCGATCAGCTGACGCAGTCGATCCGGGTTTTCCGCGGCTCGGTGGAGCTGGCATCTTTTGCTTCAGGGGGCGACGCAGCCAACTGGCCCGATGGCGCCGACATTGCCGTCACCGTCACCACGCGGCAGAAATCGGCCAAGGTCACGCAGACCTATTCCTGCCAGGGCGAGGCCGACCAGTGGCGCTGCGCGGCAAGTTCGAAGATGAGCGATTTTTCCTGCGACATCGCGCAGAAGGAGATTTTCCTCAAGCGCGGCGTCAACGGCACGATGATGCTGGCCAATCCCAACAGCAGCCTGGCGATCGTCGATCTGTGTTCGAAGGCCGCCGACGGCAAGACGAAATCCGACGACAAGGTCTACCGGCTGCAGCCGATGCCGCAATCGGCCTGCGCGCCGTGAGCTGACCTCAGGCGAACGGCACGGCCGTCGTGCCTTTCGGCAGCTTGGCTTCGTCGTCGGGCTCGACATGGATGGTGACGCGCACCGAGGGGATTTCGGCCTTCAACGCGTCCTCGATACGGTCGCAGATGACATGGCTGGCGCCGACCGACATGTCGGCGTCGACGACCAGATGGAACTCGATGAAGGTGGCGCGGCCGGCGATGCGCGTCTTCAGGTCATGCACCTCAAGCGCGCCCTTGCAGTTGGCCGAGATGACGTCGCGGATGCGCATGTGCGCCTGCGTGTCGACGGCACGGTCCATCAGGCCGTTCATCGACGAGCCGATGACGTGCCAGCCCTGCCACAGGATGTTCAGCGCCACGATGACGGCGAGTGCCGGGTCGAGGATGTGCCAGCCGGTGAGGATTGCCCCGACCAGGCCGCCGAAGACGCCGATCGAGGTCACCACATCGGTCATGATGTGATTGCCGTCGGCAACCAGCGCCGGCGATTTCTCGGCCCGGCCGGCGCGGATCAGCGTCCAGGCCCAGAAGGCATTGATCACCGTCGCGATGCCGTTGACCGCCAGGCCGTTCCAGGGCTTTGCCATGGGCGCCGGCACCTGCCAGGCGCGCCAGACCTCGTTGAGGATCAAAAGCGCGGCGAGAACGATCAGCACGCCTTCGAGCACAGCCGAGAAATACTCGGCCTTGTGGTGGCCGAAGGGATGGTCCTGGTCGGCAGGCTTGTAGCTGACCTGGATCGCCCAGAAGGCGGCCATCGAGGCGATGACGTTGACGATCGATTCCAGCGCGTCCGAATAGAGCGCCACCGAGCCGGTGATGTACCAGGCGACGAGCTTCAGACCGAGCACGACTGCGGCAATGATGATCGACCAGAACGCAAGGTTGGCGACCTTGCGCTTCGCCGCGGCTTTGGCCGCGATCGCCATCGTGTTCTCGGTTTCGGCCATGGTCGTCAGGCGGCCTTTTCCTTGGCCTTGCGCGGCAGGTGGGCAACGATGTTCTCGATGATCCGCATACCGGCATTGTGGCCGAGCGTCATGATCGATTCCGGGTGGAACTGCACCGCGGCGATAGGTTCCTTGCGGTGTTCGAAGGCCATGATAACGCCGTCCTCGGTCTCGGCCGTGACAATAAAATCATCGGGCAGGCGCACCGGATCGGCGAAGATCGAGTGATAGCGGCCGACGGTGACTTCCTTGGGCAGGCCGGAGAAGATGATGCCCGGCTTCGAGACGCGGATGCGCGACGGCTTGCCATGCATCGGGACATGCAGTTGCCTGAGCTCGCCACCATAGGCCTCGGCCAGTGCCTGCAGGCCGAGGCAGACGCCGAAAATCGGCAACTCGCGGGCGCGCGCCTTTTTGATGGTGGCGGCGCAGTCGAAATCCTTCGGTGTGCCGGGGCCGGGCGATAGCACGACGAGGTCGGGCTTCAGCCGGTCGAAGACTTCCTCCGGCACCGGCGTGCGTACGGTCGAGACGTTGGCGCCGGTCTGGCGGAAATAATTGGCCAGCGTGTGGACGAAGCTGTCCTCGTGGTCGACGAGCAGGATGTTGACGCCGTCGCCGACGCGGGCGGTGGTGCGTTCGGTGCTGGCGGAATTGCCTGTCTTGGCGTCGCGGATGGCGGAGAGCATGGCGGATGCCTTCAGTTCGGTTTCGGCTTCTTCTTCCTCGGGAATGCTGTCGAAGAGCAATGTGGCGCCGGCGCGGACCTCGGCAATGCCGTCCTTGATGCGGATGGTGCGAAGGGTGAGGCCGGTGTTCATGTCGCCGTTGAAATTGACCATGCCGATCGCGCCGCCATACCAGGCGCGCGGGCTCTTCTCGTTCTGCTCGATGAAGCGCATGGCCCACAGTTTCGGCGCGCCGGTGACGGTGACCGCCCAGGCATGCGACAGGAAGGCGTCGAAGGCATCCATGCCTTCGCGCAGCCGCCCCTCGATGTGGTCCACGGTGTGGATCAGGCGCGAATACATCTCGATCTGGCGGCGGCCGATGACGCGCACCGAGCCCGGCTCGCAGACCCGCGACTTGTCGTTGCGGTCGACGTCCGAGCACATGGTGAGTTCGGATTCGTCCTTCTTGGAGTTGAGCAGCTTCAAGATCTGCTCTGAGTCGGAAATGGCGTCGTCGCCGCGCTTGATGGTGCCCGAGATCGGGCAGGTCTCGACACGGCGGCCGTTGACACGCACGAACATTTCCGGGGAGGCGCCGATCAGATATTCGCCTTCGCCCAGATTGATGAAGAAGGAATAGGGCGAGGGGTTGATCGACTTCAGCTTGCGCGAAATCTCGGACGGCTGCGTCTCGCAGCGCTCGTAGAACATCTGGCCGGGCACGACCTCGAACAGATCGCCGCGCTTGAACGAATCCATGGCCTTGCGAACCAGGTTGGCGTATTCGCCCGGCTCATGGTCACCGCGCGGCGGGATGCGGTCGGCGGTCTTGAACGGCTCGGCGATTTCATCGCGCGGCAGGCCTTCAGTCGAAAACCCATCGCCCGAATAGTCGTAGCGGTCGGTCCAGGCCTTGGCCGAGTAATGGTCGACGACCAGGATCTCGTCGGGCAGGAACAGGACGAGGTCGCGCTGGCTCTGCTTGCGCTCGAGCTTGTAGTCGACCGGGTCGAACTGGAAGGCGAGGTCGTAGCCGAAGGCGCCGTAGAGGCCGAGATTGGCGTCTTCCTCGGTCTTGAACAGAGCGGTGATGGCCCGCAGCACGGTGAACACCGAGGGGACGCGGCTGCGTTCCTCCTCGGTGAAGACACGGCCGGGTTTGGCGACGTCGAGGCGGATCAGTTTCTTCGAGTTCTCGGCGATGGTGACATCGGCCAGGCTGCCGAGCGTCTTGCCGATGACCGGCAACAGCACCTCGCCACGACCGTTCAGCGCCTCGATGCGGACAGTGCGGCCGCGCGCCGAAATGACAACCGGCGGATCGATGATGGCGGTGTCCCAGCGGGTGTAGCGGCCGGGATATTCGTAATTCGAGGAAAACACCGCGCCGCGGCGAGCGTTCAGCCCGTCGACGTAGGCGTCGATGGCGCCCGCATAGGGCTGGTCGTGGCGCTCGCGGATGATGGTGATGCCACCCGCGGTCACGAAACTTTCCGCCCCGTTTTCCAGAACCTTCATCGTCATTGCCGTCTCCATCAGCTTCTTGGGGCAACGGACCCGGGAATGGCTTGAAAAAACAAATGGCCGCCCGGACATTCCGTTGCGGCCACCCTCTATTTTCACGCGCACGCGTTCGAACAGGCCGCTGTCAGCAGGCCCACCACCAAATGGTCTTGGTCGAACGCATGTTCATGGCGAAATCCATAGCTGCGAAAAACCGGATGCGCAACAGGTTTGAAAATTCTGCTCGGTGGCCGCCGCTTCTGCGGCTCATGGCACATCGCCAGAGCCGGCGGTCCTGCTTAGGCTGGATGTCCAACCGCAGAAACATGGGAAAACAGCAATGACCGAGCAGATTGAGCGTGCGCGCGCATTCCATTCCCTCCACGTTAAGGGAAACCCGATCGTTCTCTACAATGCCTGGGACCCGGGCTCGGCCAAGATTGTCGAGAAAGCAGGGGCCAAGGCGATCGCCACGGGAAGCTGGCCGGTGGCGGCCGCCTTCGGATACGCCGATGGCGAGAAGATCCCGCTGGAGCTGGCGCTCGACAACATCAGGCGGATCGTAGGGGCGGTCGACCTGCCGGTGACCATGGATCTCGAGGGCGGCTACGGCATTGAACCGGAAACCGTCGCCCGCACCGTGACGCGTGCCGTGCAGGCCGGCGCCATCGGCTTCAATTTCGAGGACCAGATCGTCGGCGGCACCGGCCTGCACGACATCGCGCTACAGGTGAAGCGGATCGAAGCCGCCGCCGCTGCGGTCAAGGCCTCGGGTATCCCGGCATTCCTCAACGCCCGAACCGACATCTTCCTCAAGGCCAAACCGGATACGCACGACAAGGCGCTGCTCGACCAGGCGATCGAACGAGCACACGCCTATGAAAGGGCCGGAGCGAACGGCTTCTTTGCGCCGGGCCTTGGCGATGAGAGCCTGATCGAGGCGCTCTGCAAGGCAATCGCGTTGCCGGTCAACATCATTGCGCTGGCGCATGTGCCGCCGCGCCAGCGGCTGGCGGAACTCGGCGTCGCCCGCATCAGCCACGGGCCGGTGCCTTACCGGCAGATGGCCGAATGGCTGGAGGCGAAGGCGCGGCTGGCTATTTCGGGCTAATTCAGTCCTCCAGTGTCCCCGACCTGGCGTCGGCGCTCTTGCTGTCGCCGACCAGCTTCAACAAGTCTTCGCCGGCGCGGATGATGCGGCGCGAGCGGCGGGTGAGGATGATGCCATCCTGCGGTGCCAAAACTTCGGTGCGGCCATCGGTTTCACCCGGTGCATGGACGATGGTGGCGAGGCGAGCGCCCTTGGCGACGCGGTCGCCGGGCTTCACGTCATAAAGCACGGCGCCCGCCCGGGGCGCGGGCATCATCTCGATATTTTCCAGCGGTGCGACGACACCGGTGAAAGGACCGGGTGCGGGCAGGGCGGTGTCGGAGATCACGCCGCGCGCCACCAGCAGCCGGTAGAGACCTTCGGCGTCGGCGGCGGCCAACGTGCCRTCGACGTCGAGGATGCCGCGATACTCGACCGTCGTGGCGACGCGACGGTCGAGTTTGGCCATGTCATCGGGAACGTTCTGGTAGGGCATGATCGAGGCGCCCTCGAACGTACCGTCGGTGTCTTCGCTCCACAGCATCACCGCATCAACGCCCATGGCGGCGGCACAGTCGGCCATCGCCGGCCACAGGCTGGTATGGACATAGAGATAGGCGAGCCCCTCGTCATCGCAATGCAGGTCGAGCACAATGTCGTGGCCGAGCGAAAGCTGCACCAGCCGGGTCTTCAATCGCCGGTCGACAGGGCCAAGCGTGACGTCGGGCAAGAGTGCTGCGTCGGGTGCGGCAAGCAGCGGAAAGCCGCGATTGAAGTTGGTGCGGGTGCCGAGATGGAAGCGGCCCTGATGCTCGCCGAAATGATATTGGGCGCGGCCGATCGGGTTGGCCCAGGGCACGACAGTGATGTTGCCCTTGATGCGGCCTTCGGCCTCGGCCTTGGCCAGCATCGGCATCAGCGCGTCGATGGCGACGACGCCCGGCAACTCGCCGGCATGGAGTGCCGCCTGCAGATAGGCTGACGGAGCGGCCTTGCCGGTTCCGGCAAACCGGAACAGCGGAAATTCGTAGGAAACTCCTTCGCTTTCGCCGGCGATGCGCTCGATCGATTTCTGCATGACTTTCCTCCATCAAGAGCGACAAGACATGCCCATTTGAAGGCGCCGATGTCGATTGGTCCAGCCTGCCGCGCTATGGGCGCAAGCGGTTATTCCGCGGCAGCCTGAAGCGGGACGGAAGGCGCGCGCCTATCCAGTGTCTGCGACAGCCCCGCGACGATGACCGCCAGCAGCGCCAATGCCGCGCCGACCAGCGGCAGGTTGGCATAGGAAACGCCTGCGGAAAGGGCCACGCCGCCGATCCAGGCGCCGCTGGCATTGCCGACATTGAAGGCGCCCTGGTTCAGCGTGGCGGCAAGGTTCGGCCCTTCGGAGGCCGCCTCGACGACGCGGATCTGCAGCGGCGGCACGACGACGAAGATGAGCAGGCCCCACAGGAAAACGATGCCGATGGCAACGCCGGCTATGGCGCCGAACTGATTGAAGCCGACAAACAGGAGCGCCAGCAACAGCAGCGTGCCAATGACCGTCGGCATCAATTTCCAGTCGGCGAGCCGGCCGCCGATGATGTTGCCGATGGTCATGCCGGCGCCGAACAGCAGCAGCACCCAGGTGACGGCGGAAGTGGACAGGCCGGACACGTCGGTCAGATAGGGTTTTATGTAGGTGAAGACGGCAAACAGGCTGGCCGAGGCAAGCGCGGCGATCAGCATCGCCAGCCAGACCTGTAGCTTGCCCAGCACGCGCAATTCGCCGCGCAGGCCGCCACCGCTCGGTTCAGCGACGTCGGATGGTACCAGCCAGGCGATGCAAGCGACCGAGATCAGGCCGATGCCGACCACGGCGAGGAAGGTGGCGCGCCAGCCGAAGGCTTCGCCCAGGGCGGTGCCGGCGGGAACGCCAAGGATGTTGGCCAGCGTCAGCCCGGCGAACATCAGCGCGATGGCGCTGGCGCGCTTGTTGCGCGGCACAAGGCTCGCAGCAACGACAGAGCCGATACCGAAGAAGGCGCCGTGGCCGAAGGCGGTGAAGACGCGCGCGGCCATCAGCATCCAGTAGTTGGGCGCGATGGCGCAGAACAGATTGCCGACGACGAACAGTGCGGCGAGGCCAACCAGCACCGGCTTGCGCGGCAAATGCGCGGTGGCCATTGCCACGATTGGCGCGCCGAAGACCACGCCCAGCGCATAGCCGGTGACCAGCAGGCCGGCCGAAGGGATGGACACGCCGAGGTCGGCGGCGACCTCCGGCAGCAGGCCCATGATGACGAATTCGGTGGTGCCGATGCAGAAGGACGCAATGGCAAGCGCAAGGATCGGCAAAGGCATAGGGCGTCCAGACTGAATCGGTTCAAATTCAGATTGAACGCGTAGCCGCGCTACGCGCAATATGCATTGCTGCAACGCAGCAATGCATAAAGTCCACAGCTTGGCGCGAGTATGAGGGTTCTCACACCAGCGGCTTCAGCTCCTGGGCGATGGTGGGCAGCAGTTCCGAGACATTCGGGTGGATGTGCACCGCGCGCGCCAGCGTGTCGACGGGCGCCTTGGCGTACATCAGGTCGAGCACGCAATGCACCGCCTCGTCGCCGCCGGGGCCAAGCACCGAACAGCCGAGGATCTCCCTGGTGTCGGCATCGACGAGGATCTTCATGAAGCCCTGCGTCTCGCCCTTTTCGACGGCGCGTCCGACGCGGGTCATCGGCCGCTGGCCGACCAGCGCCCGGCGACCGGATTTCTTCACCGCGGCCTCGGTCATGCCACAGCGGCCGAGCGGCGGGTCGATGTAGAGCGCATAGGCCTCGATGCGGTCGCTGACTTTGCGCGGATCATTGTCGAGCAGGTTGGCGGCGACGATCTCGTAGTCGTTGTAGGACGTGTGGGTGAAGGCGCCCTTGCCGTTGCAGTCGCCCATCGCCCAGATGCCGGGCACGCTGGTGCGCAGCTGGTCGTCGACGGTCACGAAGCCGCGCTTGTCCACCTCGACGCCTGCTCTGTCGAGGCCGAGATCGTCGGTGTTGGGCACGCGTCCCAGAGCCAGCAGCACATGCGAGCCGACCGCCGGCGGTTTGCCGGCGGAGAAGGTCACGGCAGTGTCGTTGCCTTGTTTGGCGAAGGCGATGTCGTCGGCACCGAGATGGACCGCAATGCCCTCGTTTTGGAGGATGGAAAGGATGGCGTCGGAAACATCCTCGTCCTCGCGGCCGGTCAGCCTGGGAGACTTCTCGATCACCGTGACGTCGCTGCCGAAGCGGCGGAACATCTGTGCGAATTCGAGCGAGATGTAGCTGCCGCCGACGACGACGAGATGGCGCGGCAGCACGTCGAGATCCATCATCGAGGAGTTGGTCAGATAGTCGATATCGTGGATGCCGGGCAGGTCGGGCACAGAGGCGCGGCCGCCGGTGTTGAGGAAGATTTTTTCGGCGGTCAAAAGGTCGTCGCCGACGCGCACGGTGTTGGCGGATTCGAAACGCGCATGGCCGCGATAGAGCGTGCAATTGTCCATGCCGGCGATCCAGGTTTCGAGCCCGATGCGGGCGTCGTTCGACACCTTGTCCTTGCGCGCCTTGATCGCCTTGTAATCGACGCCGACGGGGCCGCTGAGCGTGACGCCATAGTCGGCGGCCCGCCGCGCCAGATGCGCGGCATAGGCGCTGGCGACCATGGTCTTGGTCGGCATGCAACCGGTGTTGACGCAGGTGCCGCCGACCAGCTTGCGCTCGATCAGCGCCACGCTCATGCCGGCGGCATTCAGCCGGCTGGCCAGCGACGGGCCGGCCTGTCCGGCGCCGATGATGATGGCGTCGAAGGTCTTTGCCGTCATGCCACCGCCACCACGATCAGCAAGCCGCCGATGATCGCCACTGCGTCCTCGATGAAGGCGGCGGGCGGGTCCTTGCCGAAGGCGGCTGCCAGCCGGCCGCGCGCTTCGGCGCCGCCCAGCGTGCCGATCACAGCGCCGATGGCGCCGGCGATCAGGCCGCCGATGGTGGAACCGCCGGTGGCGCCGATGACAGCCCCGGTAAAGGCGCCCATGATGATGCGGGCGCCGAATTGCTGCGGCACTTTACGGCTCGGCGTCGAAGGCAACTGGTCGGTGACCAGTTCGACGATGGCCAGGATGGTGAAGATGCCGACAGCGGCCCAATGGCTCATGAAGCTGGCCCAGGTGCCGGCGACCGGCAGCCAGCCGAGATAAGCCCCCCAGGCGACGGCGGCCGGCGCGGTCATCGCGCGAAGACCGGCAATGACGCCGATCAGAAGTGCGAGAATATACAGCATGATTGATCCCCTCATCGCCGGGCCAGGACAGCCCAGCAAGAGCAGGCTAGCATAGGCTTGGCCTTTGACCAGACATGACTTCGCAAAATCGGAATGGATTTTGCGCCCGGAATTGGCAGAAGCTGGCACTTCTCCGTCCGCGGCATTTGTGCTTTGGCGGGGATGCCAAAGGGAGGACACCGTCATGGCTGGAAGCGAGCGCGCCAAGATGGCGGCCGGCGAATGGTACACCTGCCTCGATGACGAACTGGAGGCCTTGCGCGTCATGGCGCGCGACGCGGTGTTCGAGCACAATTGCCTGCCGCCCCGGCAGCGCGGAAACCTCGGGCCGGGCTTGAAGGCATTGCTCGGCAGGGCGGGCGAGGGCGCCCGCATCGAGGCGCCGTTCCACTGCGCCTACGGCTTCAACATCTTTCTCGGCGATGCCGCCTTTCTCAACGCCGGCTGCACCATTCTCGATACGGCAAGCGTGCGCATCGGCAGGGGAACGCTGCTCGGCCCCAATGTGCAGATCTATTGCGCCGAGCACCACAGGGAGGTCGCCGGGCGGCAAGCGGGGCTGGAGATCGCGAGGCCTGTCGAGATCGGCGCCAATGCATGGATCGGCGGCAGCGCGATCATCCTTGGCGGAGTCAGCATCGGCGAGGGCGCCATCGTCGGCGCCGGCGCGGTGGTGACGCGCGACGTCGCCGCGAACACCACAGTGGTCGGCAATCCGGCGCGGGCGGTCAAGCGCGGCTGACGCTAGAGCATGATGCCGAAAAGTGTGAAGCGGTTTCGGACGACATCATGCTCTATCTCTTCGAGTTAGAGGCGGATTCAGATTTCAAGTCGACCTGAAATCATCCGGCTCTAGGCGGCGGGAAACCGGATCGTCGCTTCGAACCCGTCCTGCCGGCCGGATGCCGGGGAGTTCAGAACCAGCGTCGCATCGATCTGTTGCAGGATCCGGCTGACGATCGCCAACCCGAGGCCCGATCCCTCGGCGCGCGTTGCTCCGCGCTCGAACCGTTTGATCAGGCTGCCTGGGGCTGGAACCACCGGACCTTTGTTGATCACGCCAAGTCGGGCGTCTTCGTCGATGCGCACGACAACCTCTCCGCCTTCGGGGCCATGCCGCAAGGCATTCTCGATAAGGTTGCGCAGGACGATGGCCAGTGCATCCGTGTCGATCGCGGCCAGCGCCTTGCCTTTCACCGGTATTTCGAGGCGAAGGCGGCCCTTGTTTTCGCTGTGCTGCTCGAAGTCTTCGACCACCAGTGCGGCGACCGCGGCAAGGTCGGCAGGCTTGCCGGCGGCGGCCACTCCGGCGTCGGCGCGCGCCAGCTGCATCAACTTTTCGGACAGGCCGGCGAGGTCGGACAGCGCTGCCTTGATCTGGCGCGGACGTTTTCTTGCCGCGTCGTCCGGAGCTTCCGCGATCAGGCGCTCCGTCTGTGCCAATGCGCCGGCAATCGGCGTGCGTAATTCATGCGCGGCATTCGCGGTGAATTCTTTTTCCGCCTCAAGCGCCATGTGCAGGCGCCGCATCAGGCTGTTGACCGACTTGGCAATGGCGGCGAGTTCCGAAGGCAGTTCGGTGGTGCGGATCGCAGCGAGGTTGTCGCCGTGACGGGCGCTGATCTCGCCGCGCAATGTTGCAATCGGCCTCAGGAAACGCGCCAGGGTCAGCCACGCGACAAGTGCGCTCAACGGGATCAGGATGACCATCGGTATCAGGAAACCGGTGGCGGCTTCGAAGGTCTCCTCGTTGCGCCGTGCATCGAGCTCGGCGACCTGGATGAAGATCGTGCCGCCAACCGCGGGCTCGGTGTAGATGCGCCATCCGGCGGCCTCCGAAAAGCCCTGCGCGAGTTCAGCCGTGAGCGGCTCCGCGGGAGCATTGTAGGAGTGCAGGAGAACACGGCCACTGCCGTCCCGCACCTGGAAGATGAGGCGACCGCCTATATCGTCCGAGACGGCCTCTGCCAGCCTGCGGGGCGATTGCGAAACCTCGCGCCCGAAAAGATCGTCGATGACCAGCGGCAGCAGCCGGCGGGCCGCTTCCTGCATCGAATTGTCCATGGCTTCGTTGATTTCACGATGCAGGGTGATGCTTCCCGTGACCGCGGCGACCAGGCCGAAGGCGACCGTGACCAGGATCAGGGAGGCAACGAGACGACCGGCAAGGCTGTCGAAGAACCTCATGGGAATGCCAGGCGGTAGCCCAGCCCCCTTACGGTCGTGAGGGCCTCGCGCCCGATCTTCTTGCGCAGGCGGCTGACATAGACTTCGACCGTGTTGCTTTCGATCTCCGCCCCGAAGGCATAGAGCGCATCCTCGATCTGGTTCTTGCCCACGGTCATGCCGGGGCGGCGCAAAAACTGCTCCAGCACAGCCCATTCGCGGGACGTCAGCATGGCCTCCCTGCCGTCCACGACAACGCGGCGGGCGGCCTGGTCGATTTCGACCGGCCCGAGCCGAACCAGGGGATTTGGGTTTCCAGCATAGCGGCGCGCGACCGCAGCGAGGCGCGCGGACAACTCGCCGAGATCGAACGGCTTGACCAGATAGTCGTCTGCTCCGGAATTCAGGCCCTCTATCCGGTCGGAGAGCTGGTCGCGCGCGGTCAGGATGATGACCGGCGTATCGGTGCCTTCACGGCGCAGCGTCTTCAGGAATTCGAGCCCCCTGCCGTCCGGCAGATGGAGATCGAGCAGGACGAGTTCATAGGAGACGACATGAAGGTGATCGCCGGCATCGCCAAGCGTCGTGCTCCAGTCCACGGCATGACCGTCGGCGGCGATATGATCGCGCACCGCCTCGCCCAGCACGGGGTCGTCTTCGATCAGTAGAACGCGCACCTTGCCTCCGTGTTCAGCAACACGCCACCTCCATGCGGAACAAGGCTGACAGGAACCTGAACGAAAGCCAACTGCGGCTTTTGAGCGATACGATACGCGTTCAGGCTGCTGTCAGGTTTCACGGTCAGGGTTCGCGACATCGGAATTGGCCGATGGAGAAAACAAGATGAAGACCTTGATCATGACCGCGCTGGTGATGGCTGTTGCCGGACCGGCTTTCGCTGCCGACAAATGCGATGTGCCAACCGACCAGTGGCAACCGCGCGAGGCGCTGCAAAAGAAACTTGAAAGCGAAGGCTGGAAGGTTCGCAGCATCAAGACCGAGAACGGCTGCTACGAAGCCAAGGCACTCGACGCCAACGGCAAGAAGCTGGAAGCCGTGTTCAATCCCAAGACGCTCGAGTCGGTCGGCCCCGATTCCGACGACGGTTGATCGCCATGAACGCCACCGTTTCGACACGAGACACCTCGGTCGAGTCGACACGAGACACCTCGGTAGGGTCGACACGAGAAGGTTCGGTCAGGGTCTGGAGTTCCTACGTCCGCCTCTTTCATTGGTCGCTGGTCCTGTGCGTTGCGGTGGCCTGGCTTTCCTCGGGAGAAATCATGAAGCTGCATGAACTGGCCGGTTACAGTGCGGGGGTCTTGATAGCTTCACGGCTGATCGCAGGGCTGGCGGGATCGGGTCACACGCGCTTCCGTCAGTTCGTGCGTGGGCCGCGCGCGGTGAGCTTGTACATAGCCGATGTGGCGCAGGGTCGCGAAAAGCGTCATCTCGGCCACAACCCTGCCGGCGGCGCCATGGTGCTGGCGCTTCTGACCTGCGTGGCGGGAATTGCGCTTACGGGCTGGATGCAGACCACCGATGCCTGGTGGGGCGTGGCCTGGGTGGAGGACACGCACAAGATCCTGGGCAATGGAATTCTCGTGCTCGTCGGGCTTCATGTCGGCGGCGTGCTGCTGGCCAGCCTGCGCCATCGTGAGAATCTGGTTCGCGCCATGCTCACTGGCCGCAAACGCGCGCCATCGCCGGGAGACGTTGCCTGACTGCCTGGATCAGGGAATACCAAAGGCGCCGCAGTGATGCGGCGCCTTTGGCCGTTCTTTCTCAGGAAGGCAGGGCGTGCGGCACTGGTACGTCCTGATCGGCTCGCCTCGAGAACTCGCGACGGTATTGCGCCGGTGACGTCTTGAGCCGTGCCGAAAAATGCTGGCGCAGCGACGTGGCGCTGCCGAAGCCGACCTCGAAGGCCACCATGTCCATCGACTTCTCCGTTGCCTCCAGCAACCGCTGCGCCAGTTCGATCCGCTGGCTGGTCAGCCATTCGCCGAAACTGGTGCCGATCGATTTCTGAAAGCGGCGGGTGAAGGTGCGCCGGGTCAGGCCGGCGGCCTCGGCGACGCGGTCGAGGCTGTGCGTCTCGCCAAGCGTCGCGCGAACCGCGTCAAGCGCCTGGGTGAACCGGTCGGCATCAGCGCTTTTTGCCACCGGATGCTCGATGAATTGTGCCTGCCCGCCTTGCCGATGCGGCGAAAGGACAATCTGGCGGGCGAGCCGGAGTGCGGCTTCCGCGCCATAGCGGGCGCGCACGATGTGGAGACAGCAGTCGAGGCCAGCCGCGACGCCGGCCGAGGTCACGACATCGCCATTGTCGACATAGAGCACCGTGGCATCGACCGCGATGTCGGGATGGAGTTTTTGCAGCCGCTCGGAAAAGGCCCAGTGCGTCGCGGCACGGCGGCCTGAAAGCAGCCCGGCGGCGGCGATGGCGAAGGTTCCCAGACACAGGCCGACGATCAACGCGCCGCGCTGGTGCGCCCGGCACAGCGCCTCCACCAGCGGCGGCGATGGTGCCTCGCCGAGATGCCAGCTTGGGATGATGACGATGTCGGCGCCGTCGAACCCTTCGAGCCCATGCGGCGCGGCAACCGTCAGTCCGGCTTCGGTGTGGATCGGGCCGGCCTTGACCGCGCAGATGCGGAACTCGAAGCGCGGCAGGCCAAGAGATGTCCTGTCCTCGCCGAACACCAGGCATGGCACGGAGAGATGGAACGGGCTGATGCCGTCGAAGGCAAGGACGGCGATGATGGGGTCGGTCATGGGGCTTCCGCGAGTGGATGTGGATTGTCCCAATTCTTTCGAATGATGTCAATCGGGACACTTTCGATCGCTTGGCATGTCACCTATTTTCGATCCATCGCATTCAAGCCGGAAGGAAACACCATGTCTGACCCAGCCAACGCCACGCCACGTCGCGCGCTTGTCGTCGTCGACGTCCAGAACGATTATGATGGCGGCAATCTCGCCATCCAGCATCCTCCGTTCCGCGACAGCGTCGTCAATGTGGCACGCGCCATGGACGCGGCCGCCGCGGCCGGCGTCAAGGTGGTGGTAATCAAGCAACTGGCTCCGGAGACATCGCCAGTTTTCGCCAAGGGCAGCCATGGCGCCGAACTCCATCCCGAGATCGCCAAGCGCAGCCGCGACCATTATGTCGAAAAGAACCTGCCCTCCGCCTTCACAGGCACCGATCTCGAAGACTGGCTGTGCGCCAACGCCATCGATACGATTACTGTCGTCGGCTACATGACGCACAATTGCGATCTGTCGACAATCCTCCATGCCGTGCATATGGGCTTCGCCGTCGAGTTCCTGTCCGACGCGACCGGCTCGCTGCCCTACGCCAACAGCGCCGGTTATGCCTCGGCCGAGGAGATCCACCGCGTGGTGACGATCATCCTGCAGTCGCGCTTCGCGGCGGTGCTCAAGACCGCCGAATGGATCGAATGCCTGAAGACGGGCGTGCTGCCCGAGCGCGATACGATCTATGCCTCCAACCAACGGGCGCTGGCGCGCAACGCCGCGTAGCCAGAGTTTGTCCTCGGAAAGCAGAAAGGGCGGCCAGTGGCCGCCCTTTCAAGTCTCGCGACGATCTCGAAATTCTCAGAACAGGCCTTCGATCTGTCCTGCCTCGTTGAGGAAGATCTTTTCCGAGGATGGCGCCTTGGGCAGGCCGGGCATGGTCATGACCTCGCCACAGATGATGACGACGAAGCCGGCACCGGCCGACAGCCTGACCTCGCGCACCGGTACGGTGTGGCCGGTCGGCGCGCCGCGCAGGTTCGGGTCAGTCGAGAAGGAGTACTGCGTCTTGGCCATGCACACCGGCAGGTGGCCGTAGCCGGCTTGCTCCCAGGCGTGCAGCTGGTCGCGCACCGACTTGTCGGCGATCGCTTCCGAGCCGCGATAGATGCGCTGGACGATGGTGTTGATCTTCTCGAACAGCGGCATCGCATCGGGGTAGAGCGGCGCGAACTGCGAGGCACCGGATTCGGCCAGCGCCACCACCTTGTTGGCGAGCTCCTCGATGCCGGCCGAACCCTTGGCCCAGTGCTTGCACAGGATCGCCTCTTCACCCATCGAGGCGACATAGTCCTTCATCGCCTGGATTTCGGCGTCGGTGTCGGAATAGAAGTGGTTGATGGCGACCACCGCCGGCACGCCGAACTGGCGGATGTTCTCGATGTGGCGGCCAAGGTTGGCGCAGCCCTTCTTCACCGCCTCGATGTTTTCCTTGCCGAGGTATTCCTTCTTGACGCCGCCATTCATCTTCATGGCGCGCACGGTGGCGACGATGACGGCAGCGGCCGGCTTCAGGCCAGCCTTGCGGCACTTGATGTCGAAGAATTTTTCCGCGCCGAGGTCAGCGCCGAAGCCGGCTTCGGTGACGACATAGTCGGCAAGCTTGAGCGCCGTCGTGGTGGCGACGACCGAGTTGCAGCCATGCGCGATGTTGGCGAACGGGCCGCCATGCACGAAGGCCGGATTGTTCTCCAGCGTCTGCACCAGGTTGGGCTGCATGGCGTCCTTCAGGAGCACGGCCATGGCGCCGTCGGCCTTGAGGTCGCGGGCATAGACCGGCGACTTGTCACGGCGATAGGCGACGATGATGTCGCCGAGGCGTTTCTCGAGGTCCTTCAGATCGGTCGACAGGCACAGGATGGCCATGACCTCCGAGGCGACGGTGATGTCGAAGCCGCCCTCGCGCGGAAAACCGTTGGCGACGCCGCCGAGCGAACAGATGATCTCGCGCAGCGCGCGGTCGTTCATGTCCATGACGCGGCGCCAGACGACGCGGCGGGTGTCGATGCCGAGCTCATTGCCCCAGTAGATGTGGTTGTCGATCAGCGCCGACAGAAGGTTGTGTGCCGTGGTGATGGCGTGGAAGTCGCCGGTGAAGTGGAGGTTCATGTCCTCCATCGGCACGACCTGCGCATAGCCGCCGCCGGCGGCACCGCCTTTGACGCCGAAGTTCGGGCCGAGCGAAGCCTCGCGGATGCAGACGATCGCCTTCTTGCCGATGCGGTTGAGGCCGTCGCCGAGGCCGACGGTGGTCGTCGTCTTGCCTTCGCCGGCGGGCGTCGGGTTGATGGCGGTGACGAGGATCAGCCTGCCGTCCTTGTTGCCCTTCACCGACTTGATGAACTCGGCGGAAATCTTGGCCTTGTCGTGGCCGTAGGGCAAAAGGTGTTCGGTCGGAATGCCGATCTTGGCGCCGATCTCCTGGATCTGCTTCTTCTTGGCGCCGCGCGCGATCTCGATGTCGGACTTCACTTCGGCCATGACGGCTATCCTCTGGATTGGTCGGTGGAGGGTACGGGGTTTGATCTCATTCGCATGCAGGCCGGAACCGGGGCGCGGGCATGTTTTAACCCTGTCGCTGCCGCGGCGTCAACTTGCATGCAACTATGTTTCCTATGAAGAAAATTCATCTGCGGACCGGCCGATCTTGTCATCGGTTCTTCCCGGCTCCGTTGCCGCGCCGTATAGAAGCCAGAGGACGCGTCGTTCCGCCGTCTCAAAACAGCCGCACAATGCACCGAATGCGACAGAAGCGACGGCGCAAATTCGCCATCGCTTCGGCTGCGGCCGGCAAGCCTTATTGTGTCAGCACGTTGCTGATTTCGACCATGTTGGAGCGCACCCTGAGCACGTAGAAGCCCATCGTCGTCAGATGCGTCGGCAACAGCCAGCCGTCTTCGCGGCCATTGGCGATGATGAAGGGCTGGATGCGCAGCGCCGAGACGAACTGCGCGTCCATCGTGTCCCACAGGCTCTGCAGGTGCTTTTCCTTGATGACGTCGTCGAAGTCGGCCTGGGCACCCTTCATCAGGCCGTAATAGGCATAGAGCTGGCCATAGGCGAACCAGTAGCGGTCGTCGGCGCGGAAATCGAACCAGCCATTGTTATGGTTTTCGGCGCGTTCCTTGAGAATGGCCGAGGTCGAGCCGATGTCCGAAGCGATGCGATCGATATATTGTTTCAAATTGTCGGCGCGGGCATCGAAGGTTGCCTGGCAGGTGGCGAGCCGGGCGTTGAAGGAGCGCAGCTTGCGCACCGCGTCGCGGTAATAGCTCGGTGTCGGCGTCTTCGGGCCGAACGGGCTCAGGCCGAAATACCAGGTGTATTCGTCGAACTGCAGATTGCCGCGCGCGTCCTGAAGGTCGGCATCGATCTGCGACGTGGTGCGAACACGGCCGAGATTGTCGGCGAGTTCCGTCGCCGTGCGCCGCACCGCTTGGTTGATGCCGCGCTGGAACGAGGCCTTGTTGTCCATCCACGGCGTGTGGTCCCAGTCGATGCCGAACAGGCCGATCTTGTAGAGGATCATCGACGAGATCCAGGCATTCTGGTTGACGTTGAAGTCGGTCAGGTCGGCGGCGATCTGGGCAATACCGGAGTTACCGCAGGTCTTGGCGGTATCCGTGCCGGAACCGGCGGCAACCTGTTCGCCGGCGGACACGTTGCGCTTCTCGAAAGTGTAGGTGTCGGGGTAATTCGGGTTGAAATTGTTCCACCACTGGGTGGCGTAGAAGAAGTTGGCATAGAGGCCGATAAGCACCAGCAAGGCGATGCCGACCACCGCCTTGAGGATCCAGCCGCGCTGCGTGTACCAGCGCCCGGCCCACATGAACGGCCACAGGATGACGCCGATCAGGAGGCCGATGCCACGGCCGATCCACTGGAAAATCCAGGTGAAGAAGTTCACGATCGGATCGAGCATGGCGATGTCACCCCCTCAAAGCATGATGCCAAAAAGTTGCAGACTTTTGGATAGCATCATGCGCCAAAACAACAAGTTAGAACGAAATGACGGTTCATTTCGTTCTAGTCAGTCAGGCCATAGAGGCGTGTGCGAAACGCCACCTTGTCCTTCAAATATGTGGTTTTGAGAACGTCCACAACATGCGATCGCCAAGCGTCGCTGAAGCCGTCATAGTCCCTGTAGAAGCCCTGCTTGTTGAAGATGTAGCGCGAGACGAAGTCCGACGGCACGAAATCCGAAATCAGCCGGTTGGTCAGCCAGGCGTCGGGGTGGTCTGATTTGGCGCGGATCACCAGGAAGCGCTGCTGCGGGAACACATCCTCGATCTTGAGGTAGCCGAGCTGGGCGATCTCGCGCTTGGCGGCGTTGAGGAAGGGAAAATTGCCGTCCCTGGTGATCAGGTCGGCATGGCTCTGGATCCAGGTCTGCAGCCAGACCTTGTCGACATCGGTCAGGTTGCGGTCTGGCTCGGCGTCGCGGATCAGCGCGCGCACCACCATCTCGGCGCGATGCTCGAGATAGCCCGAGGCCTCGATCCAGGAGGCGCGCGGCAGCTCGATGCGGCCGGTGGTGGCGAGGAACTTGAACACCTTGTCGGCGTCGTTGATCGAAAGATAACTGACCTGCCACGGCCGCGAGCGGCGGAAGCCAGGTGCGGCCGGATCGCCGATCACCGTCGTCATGTCCGGATCGACGAACACGTAGAGACCGCCGAAATGGCTGGTCCAGTAGGCATTGTGGCGGAAGATCACCTGGTCGGGCACCAGCGCGTTCTCGCGGATGTCGCCGCAGATCTTGGCCAGATCCACCATGCGGGTCAGCATGGCGTTGTCGCGCCAGGCGTCGGGCTCCTGCTTCAGCCGGTCGACGAGCTTGCCGAGCTCGGCGGCCTTGCCCAGCACATCCTCGGCCGACAGCACCTTGAACTCGACCTGGCTGATCGAAAGGAGGTCCTCGATGTCGTTGACCTTGGGAACGGAATCCTCGATCTCGCCGTAGATCACGTCCTTGATGGTCAGCGCGTCGATGGCGCGCTGGTTCTTGGACATGAACTCGAACATCAGCTGCGAGGTGTTGGAGAAGGCGGTGTGCACCACCGGCAGGTCGATCTGCGACGGCGTCAGGATGATGAAGCGGCGGTTGACCTCGTTAGGGTCGAGATAGTCATAGTCGCCGCATTCCTCGGCCACTTCTGGCGAGAACCCTGTGCGGTCGATCTGGAAGCTCTTCAACTTCGTCGGCTTCAGGCCGAAYGCCGCCAGCGCCTTGTTGTAGCGCTGGATCAAATGCGGCTCGTCGACCGTCAGCAGCCGGCCATAGATCAGCTCATTGTCGCGCAGCAGGTCGGGTTTCTTGGCGGTCATGAGGAAAGTTCCGAGCGGCTGTACCTGAAAAGCGCCAACCCTGGCGCCCCCCTCTCCCCGTTCTTCACGGGGAGAGGGTAAGGGTGAGGGGCGGCGCGACGGATCAAGAACATGTCTCCCCATAGCGTTTAGCGGCAACAAATCGGAGCTCATGCGTTTCGATATGACGCTCAAGGCGCGCCTCGATCGCGGCGAGTATGGTTTCGAGCACGGCTTCCCGGTCCTTCAACACATCGATATTCCAAAGGCGAAGGACAGACCAACCATTTGAAATCATGAACTGATCCCTGGCCTGGTCATAATTGCTCCCGACGTGCTGGCTGCCGTCAATCTCGACAACAAGCTGGCTTTCCCTTCAGACAAAATCGGCAAAATAGCTGCCTATCGGAAACTGCCGCACGAATTTGTGGCCGTTCAATCGCCGATCGCGCAGTTCGAGCCAAAGGGCGTTCTCAGCGTCATTGTCCGATTGACGTAGACGCCTTGCCCGGCCCGTTGTTACGCTTTCTGGTCCACGCATGCGCCGCCCCTCACCCTTACCCTCTCCCCGTGAAGAACGGGGAGAGGGGGGCGCCAGCGTATGCGCCTTGTGCTTCAGCGTTGCGATTGCAGTCCGTCGGTTTATGAGTATTTGCAGAGGGAGGAAGTTCACGCATTCCACAGACCCTTTTTCTTCATTTCCTCCATCTCGCGTGCGGCCCGTTCGCGCAGGCGTGCGTCGCGCAGCAGTTTTTCGACCGCGGCATCGTCTGACTTGTCGGAATAGCGGAACTCGCTGTCGGCGTAGCGGTTGATCTCCTGCATGACCATGTCCATAGAGAACGGCCCGCGCAGTTCCTCGATCATCGCTCTCTTCTCGTCGTAGCCCTTGTGCATGAAGGCTTCCGGCTTCTCGAACCAGTCGTCGGGAAGCTCGATATCCATGGCGCGCATCTTGATGGCGTCGGTGACGTTCTTGATGGCGCGGCCGGTGAAGCGCGGCTCGGCATCCTTGATCAGGTGCAGATAGGTGCCAATGTCGGCCATCGATTTCGGCGCGCCGTTCTCCTTCATGTAGCGCTCGTAGACTTTCATCAGCCCGTCTTCCTGCGGCTTCTCATGGTCCTCGTAGGCCTCGGTCACAGCGCGCTGGATTTCCTGCGCGGCGTAGAGATCGTGGTCGCCGAGCGGGATCTTGTGGTTCTTGCCGGCAAGCAGCACGAAGATGTCGATGTAGTCATCGCGCGTCTGCGGGCCGTCGACCAGCCAGCGGGCACCGGCGCGCTGGCGCAGCGCATCGTCGACATTTTCGGGATAGTTGGAGAACATGCCGAACGAGCAGTTGCCGCGCACCACCGTGCCGGCACCGGCGAAGGCATCCATCAGCACGCCGGTGATCTCCTGCTGGCCAGCCGAGGCGCGGTCGTCGGAGCGGCGCGCCGCCACCTGGTCGATGTCGTCGATGGTGCCGAAGCCGATGACGCGCGGATTGAGCACATTGTTGATGAACTGGCGGCAGTTCTGGCCTGATTTGCCCTGGTAGGACGAGATCTGGTCGACGCCGAAATTCTCATAGGCGAAGGGATAGCCGGCGACCTGGCAGTAGCCGTTGACGAGGCCGGCGATCATCTGGATCAGCGTCGTCTTGCCGGTGCCGGGGGCGCCGTCGCCGATGAAGGTAAACAGGAAGCCGCCGAGTTCGACGAAGGGGTTGAGCTCACGCTCGAAGTCGTAGGCCATCAGCATCTTGGCGAGCTTGACCGACTGGTATTTGGCGATGTGGTTGCCGACCACCTCTTCCGGCGTCTTGAAGGTCATCACCAGCGGCTTCGAGCGCTTGCCCGGCGCGACGTCGAAACCGTCGAGGGTGAAGCTATCGGCATCGATGCGGATATGCGCGTTCTCGAACGGGCCAATGCCGTCGAAGCGACCCTTGCGCGCCAACAGCCCGTCTATGGCGACGCGGGCAAAGGCGCGTGCCCTGGTCATCAGGTCGGCATCGTCGGACGAGCCCGATATCGCCTTGTCGAGGCCGGCCAGGATCGACTTCACCGCATCCTGCGGCGTGTCGAACAGGAAGTCCGGCTCCGGGATGTCGTTGGGCGCTTCGCCATCGCTGTCGATCAGCTGGAACAGATAGGAAGCGAGGCTGAAGGCGGAGATATAGGCCGAGGCCGACAGAAGCTTCTTGAAAGCCGAGGCCTCGTCGCCCTCGAGCGGCGCGCGGGTGTTTTTCGCTTGCAGGCTTTCGAGGTCGGAGCCTTCGGCAAAGACGTCCGATATGGCGAGTGCGATCGCCGTGCCGCGCCGGGCGCGAAACAACAGAGTGTGCTGCGGGATGGTCAGCAGCTGGTCGTCGGGATGGACGGCGCCGACGGTTCTCGACAGCTCGACCTCGCGCGTGCGCCGCACCGAGCCGACCGAGACGGTCGAGACGAAGCGGCGGTTGGTGCCGGCCAGCGCCGTGCCGGACTCGCGTGAAGGGTCTTCCAGCACGACGATGCGGGTGATGAAGCTCTGCGCGGTGGCGCGGTGCTTTTCGATCGAAGCTTCCGGAATGGTGGTCAGGCCGGTATCCATGCGTACCTCATGTCAATCGTTCGGTCTCCAACCGAGCCAAATGGCCACGGACGTGATTGCGAAAATGAGCAGAAACACCAACGCATAGAAGGCGGTAAGAGACAAAATCGCGTCGAAAGAAGTCCCTATACCGCCGACGGCCATGCCAATACGAAAGCCTGTCAACGGTACGTACAAGATGAGGACCGTCGATCCAATTCCGGCAAATGCTGTGAGACCGGCATTTTTGAGCGAATTTGTCGATGCCAACGCCCCGCCAAAAGTTCCAGACAACACTGCCGCGCGAGCGACCGCGTCGAAGATTTGTTCTGGAACGAAATAGTCCCACAAAAAGGCAAAGAGCCACGCCGCTAAATTTACAATGACCACGGCTGTGCCGCGGTAGGGTGTACGTGATGGTGCTGTCGTTTCGCCGTCAAACATCTGATATCACCTGTCCGTTGGACAGGATGTGGACCTTGTAGCCGGCAAAGATCCTCTGCGCCTCGCCGGCGGCGTAGAGTGCCTGGTAGGCCTCGTGCGGGATCAGCGCATGATTTTCGTAGCTGGACACGCCCTGGCGCGCGGCTTCCAGATCATCGGTGTTGATGAAGAATTCCTGCGTCGTCTTCTCGCTCGAAAACAGCCCCTTGCGGCCGGTTTTCTCGCTCTTGGAATAGACCTCCTGGATGGTCCAGGTCAGCAGCCAGGCATTTTCCGGCTTGCGCACCTTGGCCAGCACCTCGGTCACCGTCGAATTGTTGTCGGTGATCCCCGCCGAATAGAATGGGCCGAGCACGACGCGGCGCAACTGCTTGGGGTGCAGCGGCTCGAAATCCTTGTCGAGGTTGACCGCGATGGTCGCCGGCGACAGCGTGTAGGCGGAATTCTTCTCGGTGAAATCGTCGAAACGGTGGGCTAGCTCCGGGTTGAGCAGGCCATCGACCGGCAGCGGAATGTCGACCTTGTCATYGAGCTTGCCGTTGCTGTCGACGAGCTGACGCACCATCGCGTCGGAAGAATCCTCCACCGTCACCATGTAGACCAGCGGCAGGTTGGCGCTGCCGTCGAACGTTGCCCAGTGGACGAGGTAATACGGCCGCGCTGTCTTTGGATTGACCGAGACCTTAGCCGTCTGCGCCAAGGTGAACGGGCCGAACGTGTTCTCGCTTTTCACGTCCTCGAGATAGAGCCGTTCGGCCATCGACTTCTGCAGCGCCTCGGGGAATTCCTTGTGGCGCAGGATGAAGTCGGCCATTTCCTCCCGCAACTCGCCGGCCAGCGGAATGTTGGCAAGCCGCGCGTCGGCCTGGCGACGGTCGTTTTCGAGTTCGAGCAGGTTCTGGAAGACCGGAAAACCGCTTTCGGCACGCGAAATGCGGAACGTGTCCATGAAGCCCAACCGGTTGCGCCAGCAGGCAAAGGACTTGTCGAGCCGGGCGATGTATTCGGCGACGATCTTGGCGACGATGCCATGCCGGTAGAGCGGCGAGCGATCGTCGCGCATGAACACTTCAAGGCCGCTCAGTGCGGCCGTGATGGCCGAGAAATACCGTGCGGCCGCTTCGTTTTCGGGGGTCATGCCTGTGCGCTCGCGGGCAGTCCAGTCACGCCTAAGACTGCACGTAGTTTGACGCGTTGTGCTTCTTCAGCACCTCGTCGAAGCGACGGGCAAAGGCATCGTCGGCCAGCTTTTTGCGGCGCTGGATGTCGGAGCTGGCGACCATGTTCTTCTCGTGCATTTCAAGCAGGTCGCCGATGTGTTTCTGCGAGGCGGCGCCGATGCCGGCCATGGTTTCCTCGGCGGTGTTGTCGACCTGGCTGCCAAGCGTGTTGATCTTGTGGGCGACGTCCTGCTGGGCGGCGGTCTTCAGCGAATCCTCCAGCGCCTTGTAGAGCACAATGCGTTGTTCGGTATCGATGGTCAGCTTGTTGATCAGCGTCGACTGAGCGGCGATCTGGTTGTTGAGCGAATCGACGAAGGTCTGGAACATTGAGGTGTAGCGTTCCAGCGTCTGGCTCTCGGCCAGCAACTCCTGCTCCTTGGCCTGCTTTTCATTGTATTCCGTCGCCAGCTTGGAGCGTTCGCCTTCGAGTTGCGTGCGGTCCTTCTGGCTGGTGGACGCGGCGATCTTGTTTTCGATGTCGAGCAGCATCGGGTTGAGTTCCTCGATGCGCTTCTGCACGGCTTCGAGGTTGGACATGGTGGTCTTGCGGCGCTCGATGACCTGCGACAGGCTGGCCTCGGAGGTCTTGTAGCGCTGGTCGAGGACTTCCTTCTGCGCCTTCAGGATGCCGACAATGGTGTCGGACTTGGCCAACAGTTCCTGCAGGTTGCCGGCCAGCGACATGTTGCGGACGCGATCGGTGCGCATGCGTTGCTTGCTCTGGCTGGAGAACATGCCAACGAAGTTTTCCCAGCCGGTGTAGTTCTTCATGCTTTCGAATTCGGCGCCGAAGACGTTGGTGGCGTCCTCCAGACCGATGATCAGGTCGGCGATGTTGCCTTCCATCACCTTCTGCTGTTTCAGCACGTCCTCGATGCGGGCGTTCTCGATGTCGAAATTGGCGTCGCCGATCTTCTTGTCGGCGGTGGCCAGCGTATCAAGCACGGTGCCGGACTGCTCGATCTTGGTGCGCATGTCCTGCACGACCTGCTTGGTCTTGGCAATTTCGGCATCGAAATTCTGCAATGTCGCCATTGGGGCCTCCCGCTTCGGCATCACGTCGCTGGTCGCGAACAGCGGCGAATATATGTGGGGCATCCGGGGATTGAAAGACGCAAGACAAGACCCGCCCCGAAAACAAAAGAATTCGCCACGGTCTTGAAAGGTAGTGAAGGCGTGGTCATGGCGTGATTAGCTTACAGTCAAGCGTAGTTCAACTGTCATTGAACTTCTGTGCCGGCAAAGCAGTCAATCTCCGCTGGCGCGGACGCTCTGGAATTCCAGTTGCGGGCGTAACATATCCGGCCAAGCCTGCGTCGTCATGCAACGCAGCCGGCTGTTGCTCAGGGCTTGGGATCGGCCTTCAGATAGGCAATCACATTGGCGATGTCGTCGTCGTTGGTCAGGCCGGCAAAGGCCATCTTGTTGCCGGGCACCTTGAGCCGAGGCGCCTTGAGATATTCGGCGAGGTTGGCTTCATCCCAGACCAGGCCGCCAGCACCGGCGCTCTTCATCGCCTCGGAGTAGTGACCAAGGAAGCTCTCGGCACTGCCGGCGGTGCGACCGACGACGCCCAGCAGATGCGGGCCGACCTTGTCGCGGTCGGTGGCCGCTTCATGGCAGGAGATGCACCGGTTGAAGACATGCTTGCCCAGTGCCGGGTCGCCGCCGGCATGAGCGGCAAGCGATGTGGCTAGGAGAACAATGCTGGCGGACGAAGCGGCTCGAAACATGGCTGACCCCGGAGAGCTCTGGCTGGCGGTCTTATAGGACCGAGGCCTTAACAAACGCTGGATTGTCGCGGGATTGGCAAGTTGCCAGATCCGGCCGCACCGGGCAGAGGCGTTTGTCTATATGCTTGTCGTTGTCCCGAATCGCTGCGCACTTTTGGGCGACATGCATCGGGCCGCTGGCACGTCAGGCCTGGGTGAAGCCGATGAAATCGTCGGGTGCGGCGCGGCCCATCTCTTCCTCCCAGTGGCGGCGGCAGAGCGAGACATAGACGTCCTTGCCGATCGCCACCTGCTCGCCTTGGCGTGCCACCTTGCCGTCGGGGCCGAGGCGCACCACCATCGTCGCCTTGCGGCCGCAGCGGCAGATGGTGCGCACCTCGCGCAAATCGTCGGCGATGGCCAGCAGCGCCCGCGAACCGGAGAACAGCTTGCCCTGGAAATCGGTGCGCAGGCCGTAGCACATGACCGGGATGTTCAGCCGGTCGGCGATGCGGGCGAGCTGCCAGACCTGCTCCTCCTCGAGGAACTGCGCCTCGTCGACGAAGACGCAATGCACGGTCGTATGCTCGTGGTGATCGGCGACGCGGGCGAACAGATCGTCGCCGTCGCGGAACATCTCGGCTTCCGTCTCCAGGCCGATGCGCGACGAGATGAGGCCGCTGTCGCCCTTCCGGTAGTGGCCGGCGACGAACAGCATCGTGCGCATGCCGCGCTCGCGATAGTTGTACGACGCCTGCAGCAGCATCGTCGTCTTGCCGGCATTCATCGTCGCATAGTGGAAGTAGAGCTTGGCCATGCCGCCCTTTTAAGCCGACTTGTCCCGGCGCGGGGAGGGGGCGCCGCCGCATTCCCCCAAAAAACGACCCCCGCTCTCAAAAAACGACAGCCGCGCAATGCAAAAGCAGGAAGCGTGTCGCTGATTGGCCAGCCTGCGCCGTTGATCGTGATTGCCTTAATGCTTGAAACCACACCAGAATGGTGTTTGGCTGACGAAACAAGGCGGGCAGAGAAACCGTAACTTCGCTTCGCCTAAGAATCGCAATGGGAGAATATCTATGTCGCGCATGAATTCCTTCGTCGCCGGCCTCGGCTTGGCGGCTCTGTTGTCTACGAGCGCTGCCTTCGCCGGCGATCCGGCAAGCTGCAAGGCGGTGCGTCTTTCCGATGTCGGCTGGACCGACATCCAGGCGACGACCGGTGTCGCTTCCGTTCTGCTGACCGCGCTCGGCTACGAGCCGCAGACGATCCAGCTGTCGGTGCCGGTGACCATGGCGTCGCTGAAGAACAAGGATCTTGATGTATTCCTCGGCAACTGGATGCCGTCGATGACCAACGACATCAAGGATTACACCGCCGACGGTTCGGTCGAGACCATCAGCACGAACCTGACCGGCGCCGGCTACGGCATTGTGGTGCCGACCTATGTGGCGGATGCCGGCGTCAAGTCGCTGACCGATATCGGCAAGTTCAAGGACAAGTTCAACGGCAAGATCTACGGCATCGAGGCCGGCAATGACGGCAACCGCATCATCCTCGACATGATCAAGAACCCGAAGGACAATCTCGAAGGGTTCGAGCTGGTCGAATCCTCGGAAGCCGGCATGCTGACGCAGGCCGAGCAGTCGATGAAGAACAATGAGTGGATCGCCTTCCTCGGCTGGACGCCGCATCCGGTGATGGGCGCCATGAAGATCACCTATCTCGACGGCATGGGCGACAGCGGCTTCGGTGCTGCCACCGTGTTTACCAATGTGCGCAAGGGCTACACCACGGAGTGCCCGAATGCCGGCAAGTTCATCGCCAATCTGAAGTTCAATCTGGACATGGAAGGCCAGATGATGGACGCGATCCTCAAGGGCGGCGATGCCAACACGRTGGCGAGCGACTGGCTGAAGAAGAATCCCGGCGCGGTTGCGCCCTGGATCGCCGGCGTCACCACCTTTGATGGCGGCGACGCCGCGGCGGCGATCAAGACCGCGCTCGGAAGCTGAGCCGACTGTGATTTCGGCATGACCGAAATAAAGGGCAGCCATTCTGGAAAAGGCTGCCCTTTTTCATATCCTGTGACAAGATGACGTTGCGACATCAGAGGCCGAGGGCAGGGCGGTCTCCTGCATGAGAGGGGCGATATGGATCCGATTTCGAAATTCATGGTCGATCACAAGATTCCGATCGGCGCCTGGGGAAAGGCGTTCTTCGGCTTCCTCACCGACAATTTCGACACTGTCTTCAGGGCCTTTTCGAATGGCCTCAATTTCCTGCTCGACGGGTTGGTCGACATCCTGCTGCTGGTGCCGCCGGTGCTGCTGGCGCTTGTCATCGCCGCCATCGCCTGGCTGCTGCAGCGCTCAAGGCCGCTCGCAATTGGCGTCTTCCTCGGCCTGATCTTCATCATCAACCAGAACCTGTGGAAGCAGACGGTGCAGACGCTGGTGCTCGTGGTGGCTGCTGCTGCGATGGCCATGGCCATCGGGGTGCCGCTCGGCATCTGGGCCGCGCACAAGCCGAAGGTCTACCGCATCATGCTGCCGGTGCTCGACCTGATGCAGACGCTGCCGACCTTCGTCTACCTGATCCCGGTACTGACGCTGTTCGGTCTCGGCAACGCGCCCGGCCTCATCGTCACCATCATCTTCGTCATCCCGACCGCGGTCAGGCTCACCCATCTCGGCGTCGTCTCGGTACCGAAGTCGATCGTCGAGGCAGGCGAAGCGTTCGGCGCCACCAAGAGCCAGCTGTTGTGGAAGGTGGAACTGCCCTCGGCGCTGCCAACCATCATGGCCGGTCTGACGCAATCGATCATGCTGTCGCTGTCGATGGTGGTGTTCGCGGCGCTGATCGGCGCCGGCGGCCTCGGCACTGAAATCAACAGAGCGCTCGGCTCGCGCCGCATCGACCTCGGGCTTGAGGCGGGCCTGGCCATCGTTGTCCTCGCCATCGTGCTTGACCGGATGACCCGCATTGCCGTTGGAGGCAAGAAATGACCGTCGCCGTCGATTTCAGAAACGTCGATATCGTCTTCGGCGCCGACCAGGCCGGATCTCTGGCAATGATTGACGCTGGAGCCACCCGCGCCGAGATCCTCGAAAAGACCGGCAATGTGCTGGGTTGCGCAGGCGCCAGTCTAACCGTGAACGAGGGCGAGATTTCCGTGCTGATGGGCCTGTCCGGTTCGGGCAAGTCGACATTGTTGAGGGCCGTGAACCGGCTGAACGTGGTGTCCCGCGGTCAGGTGCTTGTCAAGGACGGCGACAAGACCGTCGACGTCGTCACCTGCGATGAGGTGACGTTGAGAAGGCTGCGGCAGAAGCAGGTAGCTATGGTGTTCCAGCAGTTCGGCCTGCTGCCCTGGCGCACTGTCGAGGAGAATGTCGGCCTCGGCCTCGAACTCGCCGGTGTTCCGGAAGCCGAGCGCAAGGAGCGCGTCAAAAAGCAGTTGGAGCTCGTTCATCTCGACCAGTGGTCGAAGAAATACGCGCACGAGCTTTCGGGCGGCATGCAGCAGCGCGTCGGCCTGGCCCGCGCCTTCGCCACCGAGGCACCAATCCTGTTGATGGACGAGCCGTTCTCGGCGCTCGACCCGCTGATCCGCACCAAGCTGCAGGATGAATTGCTGCAGCTGCAGGCCGAGCTGAAGAAGACCATCATCTTCGTCAGCCACGACCTCGAGGAGGCGCTGAAGATCGGCAGCCACATCACTATCATGGAGGGCGGACGCATCGTTCAGACCGGCGCGCCGGAAGACATCGTGCTGCGGCCGGCCAACGACTATGTCCGCGACTTCATTGCCAATGTGAACCCGCTGTCGGTGCTGACCGCCTGGAACGTCATGCGCGACCGTCGTGACCTGGAGCACGGCGACAATGGCTGGGTGTGGCTCGACCGGCGCAAGACGACGCGCTTCAAGATCGACGACCACGGGCTGGTGGCGGCGGCCGAACGCGACGGCAAGCCGGCGGTCTGGGTGTCATGTGCCGATGTCGAGGGCCAGTCCGAGGAAGCGGCGCAAGTGTTCTGGGCCAACCCCGGCACCTCGCTGAAAACCGTGATGCTGGCCATGCATCGCTCGCAGACCGCACCCGTGGCGCTGTTCGACGACCAGTCGCGCTTTGTCGGCGCCATCGGCATCCGCGACGTGCTGAGCGCGGTGCTGCGGCGGTAGCGCCAGGCTTCGGCTGCAGCCTTCGCTGCAGCGAAGGCTGCCTGGTGGTCCCAAATCGCCCTACGCCGCCAGCGGGAGGCGCAGTTGCGTCAGCAGGCCACCGCCCGGGTTGTTGGACAGGCTGATCTCGCCGCCGGCGGCCCGCGCGATGTTGCGGGCAATGGTCAGGCCGAGACCGAGACCGCCGGTCTGTCGGTTGCGGGATTGTTCGAGGCGTACGAACGAGCCGAACACGGCGTCGATCTGCGCCTGCGGTATGCCCGGCCCTTCGTCGCGGATGGTGAGCAGGATCATGTTCTCCGAGCGGCGCAAGCTGATATGCGCCTTCTTGCCGTAGGTGATCGCGTTCTGCATCAGATTGGTGACGCAACGCCTGAGCGCGACCGGCCGCGCCATGCAAATCAGGCCACGCGAGCGGGTGTCGTCGTCGAACGAGACGTCGTCATAGCTGTCGGCGATCGACTCCACGAGCGACCAGAAGTCGATGCGTTCGCTCTTTTCCTCGGTCACCTCGAAGGTGGCGAAGTCTATCACCGAGCTGGCGATGCTCTCGACATCGGCGAGATCGTGCGCCAGCGCTTCGCGAACGGCCGATTTGCGCAACAGCTCCAGGCGTAGGCGCATCCTGGTCATCGGCGTGCGCAGATCATGCGCCAGCGCCGCCGCCAGATGTTCGCGGTCCTCGACATATTCGCGCAACCTGGCCTGCATGGCGTTGATCGCCTTGGCGGCAGCGCGCACCTCGCGGCTGCCACTCTCGGCGATCGGCGGGCTTTTCAGATCCTTGCCGATGCGGTTCACGGCGGTTTCCATCATCCGGTAGGGCGCCGTCAGCCGGCGCAACGACCAGATCGACATGATCACCACCAGGCCGGCGATCAGCGAATAGAGCGGCAGGCTGTCGAAGCTTAGGATCGGGCCGACGGGCGTGATCGGCTCGGTGAAGTTCAGCCACTGGCCGTCGGCAAAGCGCAGCGACGCAGTCAGCTTGTCGCTTTGGGCGAAGTCGGCGGCCAGCACCAGCAGGTCGCGCTCGACCTGGCCGATATCGGGTCCCGGCGCCATCCCGGTGGCATCGTCGGCCTCGCGCGTCGCCGGGTCGCGCCGCACCCGCGCATCGGTGATGCCGAATTTCGACAGCCGGCCGACGAGGATGTCTTCGAGTTCCGCCAGTTCGTCGTCGCCGGCAATCGACGAGGTGACCGCGGGCGTGTCGGTGACGGTAAGCGCGTAGGTGGAATTGAACAGGCCGGTCGCCGTCGCCTTGCGTTGCTCCGGACTGGCGTCATGCATGAGCTGCACCAGCGAGAAGGCACGGTCGTTGAGACGGTAGAGGTCGACAACGTCGTTGGCCGCGGCACGGTCGCGCGACACGATGTAGAGGGTCGCGACCTGGCTGATCAGCAGGCCGGCGATGACGATCAGCAGCACCCAGACAGGCAGGGTCTGCGGCAGGAAACGTCTCATTCGGAGGTCGTCTCGGGCAGGAACTGGTAGCCGCCGCTGCGCACGGTCAGGATCAGCTTGGGCGTTTTCGGGTCGTCTTCCATCTTGCGCCGCAGCCGGCTGACCAGGATGTCGATGCTGCGGTCGAAGGAATAGTCGCTGTCACCGCCGGACAGTTCGATGAGCTGGTCGCGCGTCAGCACGCGCTGCGCGCTCTTGACGAAGGTCTGCAGCAGGTTGAATTCCGCCATGGTCAGTTCGACCCTGACATCGTCGGGGGCGATCAGCCGACGTCGCGAACAGTCCATCGTCCAGCCGGCGAAGCGGTAGATCTGCTTGGTAGTGGCGCGCTTTGGCTCGGCGGCGCCGTTGCGCCGCAGCACGGCGCGGATGCGCGCCAGAAGCTCGCGCGGGTCGAATGGTTTGGGCACATAGTCGTCGGCGCCCATCTCCAGGCCGACCACCCGGTCGGTGGTCTCGGTGACGGCGGTCAGCATGATGATCGGTGTCGAGTACTGGGCGCGAAGGTCGCGGCACAGTTCCAGCCCGCTCTTGCCGGGCAGCATCACGTCGAGGACGATGAGGTCCACCTGCGCGCGGCGCAGGATGGCCTCCATCTCGGTGCCGTCTGCGGCAACCGAGGTGTGCAGGCCCCGCTTCTGGAAGAATTCCTGCAGCAGGTCGCGGATGCCCTTGTCGTCGTCGACGATCAGTATGTGTGCGTCGGATTTCACAGCAGCCCTGTCATTGTTTGATTGCCAAGCCGTTCTGTCGCAACCCACACGATAGAATTCAGGCCATATGTTGGCCAGTGGTGATGATGCGTCCACACCGGCTTCCTTAGACACAATCCAGAAACAAAATTCTACAGTTCAGAAAAACTCCTGAAAAAATACAAAGGCATAACTGGTCTCGTGGCGGTCAGGTCATCGGCTGCGACGCTAGTCTCGGGGTTTACGGATAAACCGATGCCAAGGTTGTCGATCAGTTTGTTGGGTGCGTTGCTGGGCATTTGCCTGGCTACTGCCGCTGTCGAACAATCGGACGCGAAGGTGACGCCCACCACCCGGAGCGAACGGTGCGCCAATCTCAGCCACCAATTTGATGAAGCCCTCGAAACCCATGCCGCGGCAACGCAGGTCACCGCGGCAAAGGCACTTCAGAGAAAGGGTAACCGGTACTGCGCCGCCAAGAAACAGGCACAGGGCATCCGGATGCTCGCCAACGCTTTGAAGCTGCTTGGAGTGACGCCGAACGACCCGGTTCAGTGACGCTCGAAACTCGACCCGCTAAAAAAGGAAGTGAAGCCATGAAGAAGTCCATCCTCTCCGCAACCGGTCTCGCCGTCGCTCTCGCCTTCGCGATGCCGGCTCTCGGTAACGCCGCTGCCACCACGACCGCTGCTCCGGCTGCTTCGACGACCACCACCGCTCCGGCTACTGCCGCCCCGGCCAAGACTGCCCCGAAGAAGGTCGTCAAGAAGACCAAGAAGCACAAGAAGGCTCCGACGAAGGCCGTCAAGAAGGACGCCCCGAAGGCTTAATCCAGATCGGGCATAACTTGCCCGTCTGCGACAAGGCCGTTCCAGTTGTTTTTCGGCTGGGGCGGCCTTTTTCCTGTCCGACCGCTGAAAGCCCTGATATCGGCGATGTAGCGGACGCTTAGCCTACCGATGTTTGGCCGAAGCCTCGCGCCGGCAGCTTCCGCCCCGACCGACTTTAACCCGTTTGCAATGCCGGCCCTGTAGGACAATCCGCATGAAGAAGCGGCTTTCGTCCACTCTGCGTTCGTTGGTGCTTGGCGGTCTGGTCGCCACCGGCGCCGCCAGGGTGCTGATCCTGCTCACCGCCAGCCCGGTGCCCGATCCGGCCAGCGGACGCACCGAGCCTTCGCTGTTCGCACCGGAGATTTCCACCAACTGGGACTACATCACGCCGGCACAGACCTGGGTGCTGATCGTGCTCACCGGCACAACGCTGATCTGCGTCGTCGCGTGGCCGATCGCGGCATGGCTGGAACGCCGGGCGGATGCGGGCGGAAACCGCCTTCGGTCCGATGTGCCGTCCATCACAGCCGCGCGGCAGATTCCCGGCCGCCGCATCTTCGGCCGCCAGGACCGTTGAACGGCAACCGAGACTTTCCCACATAGTCGTGAATGGCGGCGCCCTCCGGACCGGCTTTGCGCGTCAATCAAAATGGACGRCTGAATTCGCTGGTGTCAGAATGCGGGCCAGGTCGCTTGCGCAAAATTGTCGGTTCCGATGCCTGAAATCACCACAAAACCGCGTACCGAGGTCAAGCCGCAGACCGAGCGGCCAAAGCTCTACAAGGTCATCCTCATCAATGACGATTTCACGCCGCGCGAATTCGTGGTGACGGTGCTGAAGGGCGAGTTCAAGCTCAGCGAAGACCAGGCGCACAGGATCATGATCACCGCGCACCGGCGCGGCGTGTGCGTTGTTGCCGTCTTCACCAAGGATGTCGCCGAGACCAAGGCGACACGGGCGACCGATGCCGGCAAGGCCAAGGGCTATCCGCTGCTGTTCACGACCGAGCCGGAAGAGTAGCCCTACCGCCCCTCGCGGTACCACATCGAACCCATCGCCAGAAGCAGCAGGCCGAGGCCGAGGAAGCCGCCGAACAGCGGTACGCGCGAGACCGCCTTGAGCACGCTGTCGTCAGTCGTGCGCAGGCCGATCCAGTCGCTGCCGCTGGCATCGCCGGCCGAGCGGACGGGCACGATCGACGGCAGCGTAATGTCACTGCCAAGGGCCGTGGATGACGCCAGTCGCCGCACGCTGCCGCCGGTGGCTTCCGCCGGCGTTCTCAGCCGGTTTTCCGTGGAAATGACATCGGCGAATTCCGGCGCGTTGACCGGCCCGACATGGGCGAGCGCGGTCAGGTCGCCATTGGCGACCTGGTAGAGGCCGATCTCGCTGGTCTCAACACTGCCGAGGAAGACGCCGGGATCGGATTTGTCGAGCTTGACGGTCAAGGTCTTGCCGGACGGGGTGATGATCTGCGCCGGGCCGGGAGCATCGGCCATGGTCTGGCGGCGGATTTCCAGCACCATGCCGCGGCCGTCGGCGGTCAGCCGCTCCTCCTCGAGATCGGGCTCCTTCATCAGCCAGTGCGCGATGCGCCGGTAGAGTTGGACATGCGGGCCGCCGCCTTCGAAGCCGCGCGCCCACAGCCAGCCCTGGTCAGACAGAAGCATGCCGACGCGGCCCTCTCCCTTGCGGTCGAGCAAGAGCAGGGGCCGGTTGTCGGCGCCCTTCATCACCACTTCGCCTTCGGGATTCTGCACGCCGATGGTGCGGAACCAGCGGCTCCAGTGCGGCGGCTCGGTGGCCGAACCGTCGAGCCCGCGCGTCACCGGGTGGCGCTGGCCAAGGTCGGTGAGGCGTGGATAGAAGGCCTTGTCGACCACTTCGCCGGTCGGCATTGCCGGCAGGGCCGACATCAGCGGCGTGCGCGCGATCGAGCTTTCGCCGGCATATTCGGGGCCGGCCGCGATCAACAGCGCGCCGCCCTTTTCGACATATTCGGAGATGTAGTCGTAGTAGAGGATCGGCAGCACGTCGCGGTGCTGGTAGCGGTCGAAGATGATGAGATCGAAATCCTTGATCTTCTCGACGAACAGTTCGCGGGTCGGGAAGGCAATCAGCGACAATTCGTTGATCGGCGTGCCGTCCTGCTTTTCCGGCGGCCGCAAAATGGTGAAATGGACGAGATCGACCGAGGCGTCGGATTTCAAGAGATTGCGCCAGGTGCGCTCGCCGGCATGCGGCTCGCCGGAGACGAGCAGCACACGCAGATTTTCGCGAATGCCGTCGATGAGCGCGATGGCGCGGTTGTTGGTGTCGGTCAGTTCGCCCGRCTCGCGGTCGATGGCGAGCTCGACGATGTTGCGGCCAGCGCCGGGAATGGTCACCTGCAGCGGCATGGCCTGGCCGACGGTGGCATGTTCGACCGCGACCTGCTCGCCATTGACCGAGACGCGCACTTCGACCGGGCCGGTCTCGTTTTCCGTCGAGATGACGCGGTAGGTCATGTCGAGCGGCTTGCCGACAAGGCCGAAGCGCGGTGCGTTCTCGAAGCGGATGCGGCGATCCTTCTCGTGATCGTTGCCGGTGATCAGGGCATGCAGCGGCGCGTTGAAATCGGGGCTGCCCGCGGGCGCGTCATGCACCTCGCCATCGGTGATCATGATGGCGCCGCCAATGCGCGACGGCGGCACGTCGCGGAAAGCGCCTTCGAGCGCGCCGAACAGCCGTGTCTCGGTGCGCTCCTCGGCGGCTTGGGATTTGCCGGCCTCGACGACTCGCACGTCGAACTGCTTGAAGCGGCCGAGACGCTGCTGCAGCCCGGCCAGTGCCTCGTCGGTCTGCTTGGTGCGCTCGCCGATATCCTGGCTCTGGCTGCGGTCGACGACGAGGGCGACGACGCTTTTCAGCGGCTCGCGTTCCTCGTTGAGGAACACCGGATTGAACAGGGCGGCGGCGAGTGCCAGCAGGGCGACGAAGCGGAAGACGGCACCGCGCTGGCGAAACCACAGGCCGATGAGCGCCAGCAGCGCCAGCGGCACCAGCACCAGAGCCAACAGGGGCCAGGAGATCAGCGGCTCGAGGGAGATCGACCAGTTCATGAATTAGCCTCCCCCTTGCGGGGAGGGCAATTCCGCGTTGGGAACGCAACAAAGCATGTCATCCTACTGCCCCAGCCGTTCGAGCAGTATGGGCACATGCACCTGGTCGGATTTGTAGTTGCCGGTCAGCATGTACATCATGATGTTGACGCCGGCGCGCAGCGCGTAGATGCGCTGCATCGGGTCGRCCGGCACGGTCGGCAGCAGCGGATCGCCATTCTCGTCGACCGCCCAGGCGCCGGCGAAATCATTGGCGGTGATCATGATCGGCGAGACGCCGTCGCCGGTGCGCACCGGCCGGTTCTCGGCATTGCTGGCGTCGAGCGAGGCCTCGACCCAGAGCGGGCTGCCACTGAAGCGGCCGGGAAATTCGGGCAGGATGAAGAAGGATTTGGTCAGCACGTGGTCGGACGGCACCGGCTCCAGCGGCGGCACGTTGAGGTTGCCGAGGATGTCGCGCAGCCGTTCCGTCGCCGGGCTGGTCGAATCGGCGCCGATGCCGTTGGCGAACTGGTCGCGGGTGTCGAACAGAACCGTGCCGCCTTGCTGCATATAGGCGTCGATGCGGGCGATCGCGGCCTGGCTCGGCATCGGTGCGGCCGGATCGATCGGCCAGTAGATCAAGGGATAGAACGACAGCTCGTCCTTCGCGATGTCGACGCCGGCCGGCGCGCCGGGCTCCAGCGCTGTCTTCTCGACCAGGAAGCGGGTCAGGCCTTCGAGCCCGGCGCGGCTGATCGAATCGTCGCCCGGCACGCCGGTCAGCACATAGGCGATGCGGGTCTTCGATATCGCCTCGATGGCGACCTCGTCGCCAGGTTTGGCGTCGTCGGCGCGGGCAGGATCGGCATGGCCAAACAGCGCGCCGAGCGCAATCAGGATCGCGGCGGTGGTGGCCACGCCACGGGCACGGCGCGGCCGACGCGTAAACAGGCCGCCCATCCAGAACACCGCCAGCGTGTCGAGCAGCATCAGCACCAGAGCGGCGGCGACCAGCGCGCCCTTCAAGTTGCGCGATTCGTCAAAGGCATACTGGATCGATGTGACCGGAACGGTGATTTGCGGACGCGCCAGGGGCGCCAGCTTGCTTGCGGCATCGAGCAGGTTGTGGGCGAAGACGCCGGTCTCGGAGCCGTAGAGGCCGGGCGGGTTCTCGAAGGTCACCGCCAGCGCGGGACCCGGCACCAGCGGCCGTGCATCCGGCGTCGGCGGCACCAGCGAGCCGTCGGCTGATATCATGCGGTAGGGCGCCAGCGAGGTGGCCGCGGCTTCGGCATTGGCGATCGCCGCGCCCTGGTTGCGCGACAGCTGCACGATGCGGCGCAGCATCTCGACGAAGCTGCCCGAGATCGGCAGGTTCGACCAGGTCGCCTCGGGCGTGACGTGGAACAGCACCAGCGTGCCCTTGCCTTTCTTCAGTCCGGTGACCAGCGGCGTGCCGTCAGCGAGGGCGGCCCAGGTGCGCTCGACGATGTCGGGCGTCGGCTCGGCCAGCACCTGCCTGGTGACGGTGACCTCGGTCGGCGGCGCAAGATCGGCGAACGGACCGGCCTTGGGGAATTCGGTGACCGGTTGCGGTGACGTCCATGACAGGGCGCCGCCTAGCGAACGCTCACCGGTGCGCAGGCGGACCGGCAGCAGGTCGTCGTCATTGCCGGCGGCGGCCAGCCGCGAGCCGGCGAAGCGCACCAGCGTGCCGCCATTGTCGACCCAGTCGACCAGCCTTTGCCGAACCTGTGCGGGAATGGTGCCGATGTCGGCCATGACGATCATCGCCGGCTTCTGGTCGAGGATCTGCGGGATGGCGTCGGCGAGGTCGGCGCTGGAGGGTTCGACGAGATCGGCGAAGGGCTGCAGCGCGCGCCTGATGTAGTAGAGCGGCGACAAAAGCGGCTGCGCCTGGTCGGCCTCGGCCTGCGACAGCAGCCCGACGCGACGGCGCTTGGAGCTTTCGTCGAGCACGCGCACCGCACCGGCCTGCCGCTCGCCGTCGAGCGCGATCGAGGCAAAGTCGTTGCGCAGCTCGAACGGCACCGCCATGGTGCCGGTGGCGGTGGTTTCGCCAGGGGAAAAGGTCAGCGTCGCATCGGCGATGCGGCGGCCCTTGTCGTCGAAAGCGCCGGCGGTGACTTGTGCCGGTGCCGGGTCGCCCGGCGCGCGGATGGCGGTCAGCGCAAAGCCGTCGACCTGGTTGTCGGCGGTGGTCAGGCCGGTCAGCGACAGCCGGTCTGAACTGGCCCACACGACACGGGCGGCATTTTTCGACAACAGCGTGTTGAAGGCGGCCTCGTCGCCCTTCGCCGCCAGGCCGTCGGCAAGCACGGCAACGCTGGCGCCGGGCAAGGTGTCCAGCACCCCGGCGACGCGGGCATAGACGGCGGGCCGGTCGGTCGGGATCGGCCGTGGCTTGGCGGCACGCAGCCGGTCGAGGGCGGCGGCGGCATCGAACGGGCCGATTTCCGAATTGGGCTTTTCGGCGGTGAAGGCGACGATGACCGGCACGCCGTTCGAGCCGGCGTCTTTGATCAGCCGCTCGGCGGTGGCGACGCGCTTGTTCCAGTCGGCGGCGCTTGCCCAGTCATTGTCGATGACCAGCGCAAGGGCCGCGCCCTCGGCCGGCAATTTTTCGCGCGGGTTGAACACCGGCTCGGCAAGGGCGGTGACGATGAGCGCCGCCATCAACAGCCTGAGCAGCGTCAGCCACCACGGGCTCTGTTGCGGCGTTTCCTCGCGCTTCAACACACGCGCCAGGATCTTCAGCGGCGGGAAGATCTCGGTCTGCGGCTTGGGCGGCGTCAGCCGCAACAGCCACCAGATCACCGGTAGCGCCAACAGGCCCCACAGCACCATGGGGGCGCCAAAGGAGAGCGGCAGCCAGCTCATGCGACGGCCTTCCCGGCACGACCGCCACCGGCGGCCAGGCCGGCATGACCGCTTCCGGTCAGCCCGGCATAACCGCCGTCGGCAGTCATCGCCATGTGCAGGCGCACCAGCGCGTCGGAAGCCAGCCGATCGGTGTGGTTGACGGTAAAGCTCCAGCCGAGCCGCTTGCACCAGGCGGCAAGTTCGTGGCGGCGGGCGGTGTAGAGCAGGCGGTATTCATCGCCGAGCATTTCGGCGCGGCCAGCGGTCAGCTTGTCGCCGGTCTCGGGATCGGTGAATTCGGTGCGGCCTGCGTAGGGGAAGGTTTCCTCCGCCGGGTCGGCGACCTCGATCAGATGGGCGCGCACGCCGTGGCGGGCGAGCACGTCGAGCCAGGCCATCGTCTCCTCGACCGGATCGAGGAAGTCGCTGGCGATGACGATGTCGCAGAAGCGGCGGATGTCGGACAGGTCGGGTTTTGCCGGCAATTCGCCGGCGTGCATGAGTTGGGCGGCAATGCGCTCGGCGCCGTTGCGGGCGGTGAACGGATCGGTGAGGCCGGGCCAGGCGATGCGCTCGCCACTGCGCGACAATAGCTCGGCCATGGCCAGCGTCAGCACCAGCGCGCGCGATTGCTTGGACACGCTGGCGCCGGTCGATTTGTAGAGCATCGACGGCGACGGGTCGGCCCAAAGCCACACCGTATGAGCGGCTTCCCATTCGCGGTCGCGCACATAGGTGTGGTCGTCGCGGGCCGAACGGCGCCAGTCGATGCGCGAGGCATCGCCTTCGACATAGGGCCGGAACTGCCAGAAATTCTCGCCGATACCGCGCTTGCGGCGGCCATGCCAGCCGGCGATCACGGTGTTGACGATGCGGCGCGCCTCGACCAGCAGGTCAGGCACAAGCGAGGCCCGCAACCGGCCACGAGCGAGCGCGTCGCGCGTCGCTGCCGGAGCCTGGACCTCGCCGATGCGCGCCATCAAATCCCTTTCACCAGCTTTGCCACCACGTCGCGCACGCTGGTGCCTTCGGCGCGGGCTGCGAAGGTCAGCGCCATGCGATGCTGCAACACCGGCTCGGCCAGCGCACGCACATCATCGATGGAGGGCGCCAGCCGCCCATCGTAAAGCGCGCGCGCCCTTATGCACAGCATCAGCGCCTGGCTGGCGCGCGGGCCGGGGCCCCAGGCGACATGCTTGTCGGTTTCGGCATTGCCCTGGCCGGGGCGCGCCGAGCGCACCAGCGTCAAGATCGCCTCGACGACGCTTTCCGGCACCGGCATGCGGCGGATCAGCGTCTGGATCTCCTTCAGCCGCACCGGCTGCAGCACGTTCTGCGCCTTGGCGTCCTCGATGCCCGTGGTTTCCAGAAGGATGCGCCTCTCGGCCTCGATTTCGGGATAGAGGATGTCGACCTGCATCAGGAAGCGGTCGAGCTGGGCCTCGGGCAAGGGATAGGTGCCTTCCTGCTCCAGCGGGTTCTGCGTCGCCAGCACATGGAATGGCGCCGGCAGGTCGTGGCGGGCGCCGGCAATGGTGACGTGGTACTCCTGCATCGCCTGCAGCAGCGCCGACTGGGTGCGCGGCGAGGCACGGTTGATCTCGTCGGCCATCAAAAGCTGGGCGAAGATCGGCCCGGAAATGAAACGGAAGGAACGCTTGCCGAACTCGTCCTGCTCCATCACCTCGGAGCCGAGGATATCGGACGGCATCAGGTCGGGCGTGAACTGGATACGGCGTGAATCGAGGCCGAGCACGACGCCCAGCGTCTCGACCAGCTTGGTCTTGGCCAGGCCCGGCACGCCGACCAGCAGCGCATGGCCGCCGGCCAGCAGCGCCACCAGCGTGTGCTCGACGACGCTCTCCTGGCCGAAGATGACCCGGCCGACCCCGTCGCGGATCCTGGAGATGTCGGCAAGCGCCTTCTCGGCCTCGGCGATCATGTCCGTTTCGCTCATCGGGCTTTCCTTGACCATCACGCTCATGCAGCTTCGATCCCTTTGGTTGGAGATACCATGGTTGGAAATACCGGCACGCACCATAGCATAGGTTGCCGCGATTCGGCCTCGCGTGGCGCCTATGTCAAAACTTAAATCACAGACTTAGGCTGACAAGCGGAACAACAGTGACTATTTCGTGACCATGACGGAACACTCCGAACATCGCCAGCAAAGCCTTACGACCGCCACCGAGGCGCGCGGCCTCGAGGCGCTGATCTCGCGCGCCGCCCGCGCCGGCAAGGGCGCGGCGCCGGTCGAGCGCTGGAATCCCGACTTCTGCGGCGATCTCGACATGGAGATCAAGGCTGACGGCACCTGGTTCTATCTGGGCACGCCGATCGGACGCATGCCGCTGGTGCAGCTGTTCTCCTCGGTGCTGCGCAAGGACGCGGACGGCAGGACCTATCTGGTGACACCGGTGGAACGGGTTGGCATCCGCGTCGCCGACGCGCCGTTCATCGCCGTCGAGATGGATGTTTCGGGCACCGGCGACGCGCAGATCATCACCTTCCGCACCAATGTCGGCGATGTCGTCGAAGCCGGACCGGAACGGCCGCTGCGCTTTGTCGACGAGAGCGAGACCGGTGGCCTGAAACCCTATGTGCTGGTGCGCGGCCGGCTGGAAGCGCTGGTTGCGCGGCCGGTGATGTATGAGCTGGTCGGACATGGCGAGGAGATCGAGATCGGCGGCAAGACCATGTTCGCCGTGCGCTCCAAGGGCGCGGTGTTTGCGATCATGCCGGCGGACCAGCTGAAGCGGCTGAGCGCGTGATGGACCAGATGTCAACGGCGCCGTTTTCCGCAGCTGACTTTCGCGCGCGCTTTGCGGCACAGCCGGATGCGCATGCCGGCGACGACTATGGTGACCACCGCTTCAATCCAGGCCATCCACGCCTCAACCATGGCAAGCCGCTGCGCAATGCCGCGGTGCTGATCCCGGTGGTCGATCATGAGGGCGAAGCCACGGTTCTGTTGACCAAACGGGCCGAAAGGCTGCGCAACCATTCGGGGCAGGTGGCCTTTCCCGGCGGCACCATCGATCCGACCGATGCCAGTCCGGAAGCTGCGGCAGTGCGCGAGACCTTCGAGGAAATCGGCCTTGCCCAGGATCGCATCGAGATCATCGGCCGCATGCCCGATTATGTCGCCGGCAGCGGCTACCGCATCGCGCCGGTGCTGGGCATCGTGCGGTCCGGTTTCCGGCTCAGCTTGAATGCCGACGAGGTCGATGCCGCCTTCGAAGTGCCGCTGCGTTTCCTGATGGACCCGGCCAACCACAAGCGCGACAGCCGCATGTGGAACGATCTCGAATGGTTCTTCTACGACATGCCCTATGGCGACCGGCGCATCTGGGGCGTCACCGCCGGCATCATCCGTACGCTTTACGAAAGGCTCTATGCGTGAATGTCTCTATCGCGGGCCGGGCCGAGTGGCTCGGCGACAAGCATCTGCAGCGCCTGCTTGCCGCATTGGCGCAAGGCGGTGAAGAGGCGCGTGTTGCCGGTGGCGCGGTACGCAACACGCTGATGGGCCAGCCGGTCGCCGACATCGATATCGCCACCACGTGTCTGCCGCAGGAAACCATCCGCCGCGCCGAGTTGGAAGGCTTCAAGGCGGTGCCGACGGGCATCGAGCATGGGACGATCACGGTGGTCGCCGGCGGCAAGCCCTATGAGATCACCACCTTGCGCGCCGATGTCGAGACCGATGGCCGTCGCGCCAAGGTGTCATTCGGGAGCGACTGGAAGCTTGACGCCGAGCGCCGCGACTTCACCATCAACGCGCTCTATGCCGAGGCCGATGGCACGGTGATCGATCTGGTCGGCGGCATAGCGGACATCGAGGCGCGCCGGTTGCGCTTCATCGGCGATCCGGAAGCGCGCATCCGCGAGGACTATCTGCGCATCCTGCGCTTCTTCCGCTTCTTCGCCTGGTATGGCGATGGCCGGCCGGATGCCGAGGGGCTGAAAGCCTGTGCCCGGCTGAAGGAAGGGCTGGCCCAGCTTTCGGCCGAGCGCATCTGGTCGGAACTGAAGAAGCTTCTGTCGGCGCCCGATCCTTCGCGGGCGTTGCTCTGGATGCGGCAGGCCGGCGTATTGACCGCCGCGCTGCCGGAAAGCGAGAAATGGGGCATCGACGCGATCCATGCGCTGACCAAGGCCGAGAAGGATCTGGACTGGGCACCTGACCCGCTGCTCAGGCTAGAAGCGATCGTGCCGCCGGATGCCGCGCGCATGAAGACGCTCGCCGAGCGGCTCAAATTTTCGACCGCCGAAGCGGATCGCCTGCGCCACTGGACGCTGGCCACCGCCGCCGAGCCGAAGACGACGGAGGGCGAGTTGGCAAAGCGGCTCTATCGCGGCGACCGACAAGGGTTCGTCGACCGCCTGCGGCTGTCGCTCGCGGGCGCGCGGATGCGCGCCGTCCAGGACAATGACGCGTTGCTCGAAGCCGGCGGCTTTTCGCGCCTGCTTGCCTTCGCCCTGAAATGGGAAAAGCCGTTGTTTCCGCTAAAGGGCGCCGATCTGACGCGGCTCGGCGCAACTCCAGGGCCGAAGCTTGGGGAAATCCTCAAGAACCTTGAGACGGAATGGGTCGAAGCGGGCTTTTCGCCTGATCGCGGCGCGCTGCTTGAACGCGCCGCGGAAGCCTTGAAAGCCGGCTGAAGTCACGCAGCGTCGCGGGTCTTCTCGATGCGCGAGCGGATCGCCTCGATCATCGTCTCGCGGATGACCGCTTCGCCATGGGTCTCGCGCATGTGCTCGACGGCACGGCGCATGACCTCGGCCTCCTCGTCGGCACGTGTGTGCCAGTCACAGCCGGGCACGAGCGACCCGCAGTGAAATTGTTTCATGGGATTTCTCCTTKTCCTCCGCGGAGCCCGAGGCTCCGATAGTTTTTCGGCTCATGGTCCAAATCCAGGATGGGAACTTGGGGCCGCGAGCGGGGGGAACAGCATAACACAGATGGGGCGGCATTGGTCGCAGTCAACGGCGAAAAGGCGGAGCAGCGCTGCTCCGCCCTCTTACGCTACCCCGAAACAGGACCAGAGATCGTCTCGTCCTGTTGTGGCAGGCAGGCCGTCACTTTGCGATCTTGACGGCCTCGGCAACCTTGTTCTTGCCGCTCATCTCCCATGAGACGCGAACCTTTTCACCGACCTGAAGGCCAGGATCCTTGAAGGTCTTGGGAAGCGTAAAAGACGATCCGTCATCGAGGACAAGGCTCATGGCCGTTGCGTCAAAGGTCTTGATCGTTCCGGTGGTGTGCTTGACGGCGGCGAATGCCACCGAACCGGAAGCGAGAAGGGCAGCGGCGGCAGCCGAAACAATGATCCTGCGCATTGCGAAGTACTCCTGGAAAAGGCGGGTATCCTTTTTGACGAAGATGTCCCGCATCGTCTGGGCCGTCCGGTCGCGTCGGGTCGCGGCTCGCTTTGCTTTGCTCTCAGGCGAACCGCCGGCGCTTCCCGACCCGGCGCAGGAAATAGGCCAGCTTTTTCAATCGCCTATTAGACGAAAAAGAAATCTTTCGCGGTGCTGCATGCCACATTCCATGCCCATTTCGAGCAAATGGGACATCAATGCGGCTCACATCGCGCTCACCATTTTGTTACGGCCAGCGGACCTCTGGCGGCAGGCTGGAGAGGATGGAGGCGACATTGCCGCCGGTCTTCAGTCCGAAGATGGTGCCGCGATCGTGAAGCAGGTTGAATTCGACATAGCGGCCACGGCGGATGAGCTGTTCGTCGCGGTCGCCATCGGTCCAGTTCTCATTGAAGTTGGCGCGCACGAGGTGGCCGTAGACGACGAGAAAAGATCGTCCGACATCCTGGACGAAGTTGAAATCGGCATTCCAGCCCCCTTTGTCCTCGCCCGAATGCAGCCAGTCGAAGAAGATGCCGCCGGTGCCGCGCGGCTCGTTGCGATGCGGCAGATAGAAATACTCGTCGCACCAGGCCTTGAATTTCGGATAATCGGCGACCTCGGGGCTCTTCTCGCAAGCGAACTGCATGGCTCGGTGGAAGGCGATGGTGTCGGGATCGTCCTGGGTGCGGCGACGGTCGAGCACCGGCGTCAAATCGGCGCCGCCGCCGAACCATTGGCTAGACGTGACGACCATGCGGGTGTTCATGTGCACGGCCGGAACGTTGGGGTTCCAGGGGTGAGCGATCAGCGAAATGCCGCTGGCCCAGAAGCGCGGGTCTTCCTCGGCGCCGGGCATCTGCTTCCTGAATTCGGGTGAGAACTCGCCATAGACCGTCGAGGTGTGGACGCCGACCTTCTCGAAGACGCGGCCGTGCATCATCGACATGGTGCCGCCGCCGCCGCGGCCCTCGTCGCGCTCCCATGGCGTCTTTTCGAAACGGCCGGGCGACCATGAGGCCAGCGGGCCGCCAAGATCCTGCTCGATCTGCTCGAAGGCGCCACAGATGCGTTCGCGCAGCGCCTCGAACCACAGGCGCGCCTTCATCTTCTTCTGTTCGATGTCGGCGGGCAGGCCTGCCGGTATTTCAGGTCGTTCCAAGTGCCGTCTCCGGTTGCGGGGGGCCGAGTCCTTACAAATGACTCGTCTTTTGCCGGCGCGATCCCTAATCTCTTAAGGGCAAGGGTCAAGTGTCCAAGCGTCATTAAGGTGCAAGGAGTTGTTTCGTGCGCACCCCGGCAAGACCACCGCTGGATGGCCTGAAGAAAAGGCTCGACCAAAGCCGGGCTGAGCGCACGCGCATGCCACGCGACGGGTTTTTGCGCGAGACCTTCGTGCTGCCGCGCTCCGATGCGCGCCTCAAGGCCAAGGAATGGTTCGAGCGCTTTCCCAAGCAGGCCTACTGGACCGAGATCGAAAGCTGGTTCGAGCGCCCGGGCGACCTGATCGAATTCACCATCAGGCGGCTGCCGGCGGCGGATTAGGATTTCAGGTACCTTTTCCCCGAACGGAGAGAAGGTGTAGCCACCAACCGTCTCGCCCCCGTGCCGTCCCTAGACAGGCGGTCGCCCTTGTTCCTGAGCGGGCATTTGTCGATCGACATGCAGCCGCAGCCGATGCAGTCGGTCAGCCCGTCGCGCAGTTTCTTCAACTGGGCGATCTTGTGATCGAGCCCGTCGCGCCAGGCGGTGGACAAAAGGTTCCAGTCGTCGCGGGTCGGCGTGCGGCCCTCTGGCAGGGATGCCAATGCGGCACCGATCTCGGCCAGCGAGATGCCGACCTCCTGCGCGACCTTGATGATCGCCACGCGCCGCAGCACGTCGCGGCCGTAGCGGCGCTGGTTGCCGGACGTGCGGTGGCTACGGATCAGGCCGCGCGCCTCATAGAAATGCAGCGCCGACACCGCCACCCCGCTGCGCATCGCCACCTGGCCGACCGTTAATTCCGTTACTGGTGCCATCCTTGCTTTCCCGCCTCGATTTTATCGCTTGACCTCAAGTTAAGTTGAGCTTGTAGCAAGAAACCCAGGATGTGCAAATGAAGGAGAGGGCGATGTGCGCCTGGGTCAAATTGACGGGGGTTGCCAGCGAACTCCTAGCCGAGTTGCCGGATGGCTTCACCCGCCACCATGGCGACGGACAGCGCGACGTTGATACTGCGCGCGGCACCCTGCATGGGGATGGTCAGCCGCGCATCCGCCGCTTGATGGACAGCATCCGGCACGCCTGCGGATTCGCGGCCGAACAAAAGGATGTCGCCACTGGCGAAGGCAAAGCTCGTGTAGGGAATCGCGGCCTTGGTCGACAGAAGCACCAGCCGGCGGGCGCCCGCCCTGCGCCAGTCCTCGAAGGCGTGCCAATCGACATGCCGGGTCAGATCAGCCATTTCGAGGTAATCCATGCCGGCTCGCCTAAGCGCCCGGTCGGAGAGCGGAAAGCCGGCCGGTTCGATGATATCGACGCCAAGGCCGAGGCAAGCGGCAAAGCGCAGGATTGTGCCGGTGTTGCCGGCGATATCAGGCTGGTAGAGCGCGATGCGGAGACGGTCGTTCATTTCCGCGTCCTTCTAATAAGTGGCAGATCGGCCACAGCCGGCTCCCGGTTTTGGAAATTGCTGGACCTGCGGGTGGCCATTTTCTGCGAAGTCGGGTATGTCAGACCCATTGTCAACCCGAACCGATGGAGGGGAAATTCATGATGACCATGCACATCCAGCGCCCCTCTCGTGGGCTTGTTCGCCCCATGGCGGTTTCGGTACGACAATTCTCCTGACTCTCTAAGAGTTGATCGCACCGATTCCCGCCGAAACGCTTTTTCGGCTCTCGAAGGAATCCTGCGATGTTTTTCAAACTGTCAAAGGGGCTGAACGCCCCGCCTGAACGTGTCCAGACCGACGCTTGTCGTGTCCAGACTGACGCCCGCCGTCATGTCCAGACCAACGACTACCGTCGTGTCCAGACCGACGCAATCCGTGCCTCCGGCCGAATGCCGGCGGACGATATAGATTCACCTTTTCATCTCTATTTTCACACGGAGGACGGACCGATGTTCGATCCCTACAGAATACCTGGCTCGAGGAGYCTGCACGACCAGAAAATGGCAACCTGGGCGCTGCTGATCGGCGAAACCTATTCGTCGGCGGTGCATGCCGAAGTCCGCCGCCGGCCGCATCGCGGCATGCTGCCGGATGTCGATTTCTCGCACGCGGTTCCCGACCCGAGCCGGCCGTCGCTGGTGCGCCGGATCATCCGGCTGATCCGGCCGGGGCCGAAGCTGCGGGTTGTCGACACCGCGCCGTCAGGATCGACAAGCACGGCTGTCGGCGAAAAGAGCGCGAGCCCCTATATAGCGCGAAGCAGGACCGATGGCTCGGACGATGCCGAGCCATCGGTCCTTGACGCCGAGCGGTCTGGCGACTTCGTACGTTCCCACGCCGCGTGAGCGGAAAACAGATTTGTGAGCATGACTTATGTTGTTCGGCTGGTTTGAAAAAAGGCTCGACCCGTTCCCCGCAGCGGAACCGGTCGAGCCGCCCAAGACGCTGGTCGCCTTCTGCGTGCATTACACACGCGGGGCCTGGCCCTACATCCTTCTTGACGCGGTGCTGGTGACGGCCATCGCCATCGCCGAAGTGTGGATGTTCGGCTTCCTCGGCCGGATCGTCGACTGGCTGTCGGGGCAGAATCGCGAAACCTTCCTGCAGACGGAAGCCTGGAAGCTCGCCGGCATGGCGTTCATCGTGCTGTTCGCGCTGCCGGGAACGGTGTGGCTCCATTCGCTGCTCAACCAGCAGACGCTGATGGGCAACTATCCCATGCGCATACGCTGGCAGGTGCACCGCTACCTGCTCAAGCAATCGATGAGCTTCTACCAGGACGAGTTCGCCGGCCGCATCGCCACCAAGCTGATGCAGACAGCGCTTGCCGTGCGCGAATGCGTCATCAAGCTGATCGATGTGTTGAACTACGTCATCGTTTATTTCCTAGGCATGCTGTTCATCGTCGGCTCGGCCGACTGGCGGCTGGCAACGCCGCTTGTCGTCTGGCTCGTCGGCTATGTCCTGCTGCTGCGCTATTTCATTCCGCGGCTTGGCAAGGTCGGCGAAGAACAGGCCAATGCCCGATCGACCATGACCGGCCGCGTCGTCGACAGCTACAGCAACATCCAGACCGTCAAGCTGTTCAGCCATGCCCGCCGCGAAGCATCCTTCGCCAAGGAGGGCATGGCCGGCTTCCTCGAGACGGTCTACCGGTCGATGCGGCTGGTGACGGTGCTGTATGGCGTCCTCTATATCCTGAACGCGCTGCTGCTGTTCTCCGTCACAGCGCTGTCGCTGTGGCTGTGGCTGGGGCAGGCGGTGACGATCGGCGCGGTCGCTGTGGTCATCGGGCTGGTGCTCCGGATGTGGGGCATGTCGCAGTGGATCATGTGGGAAATGTCGGGCCTGTTCGAGAACATCGGCACAGTGCAGGACGGCATCGCCTCGATCTCGTTGCCGCGTCTGGTCGAGGACCAGCCGGGGGCCAAGGACATCGCCGTCACCAGGGGCGAGATCCGCTTCGACGACATCCGTTTCCACTATGGCAAGCAGAAAGGTGTCATCGAGGGCCTGTCGCTGACGGTGAAGCCGGGCGAGAAGGTCGGCATTGTCGGTCGCTCGGGCGCCGGCAAGTCTACGCTGGTCAACCTCCTGCTGCGCTTCTACGACCTGGAAGCTGGCCGGATTCTGATCGACGGCCAGGAGATCGCCGGCGTGACGCAGGATTCGCTGCGCGCCCAGATCGGCATGGTCACGCAGGACACCTCGCTACTGCATCGTTCGGTGCGCGAGAACATCCTCTATGGCCGCCCTGACGCCAGCGACGAGCTGCTCGTCGAGGCGGCCCGGCGCGCCGAGGCGCTGGACTTCATCTCCGGGCTTTCGGATGCCAAGGACCGCAAGGGATTCGACGCCCATGTCGGCGACCGTGGCGTCAAATTGTCCGGCGGCCAGCGGCAACGCATCGCCATTGCTCGCGTTATGTTGAAGGACGCACCTATACTTATCCTTGACGAGGCGACGTCCGCGCTCGATTCCGAGGCTGAAGCGGCCATCCAGGAGAATCTCTACAAGCTCATGCAAGGCAAGACCGTCATCGCCATCGCGCACCGGCTGTCGACCATCGCGGCGATGGACAGGCTGGTGGTGATGGACAGGGGCCACGTCATCGAGGACGGTTCGCACGAGGAACTCGTCGCCCGGGGCGGGCTCTACGCGCAGCTCTGGCAGCGTCAGTCGGGAGGGTTCCTGCTCGACGACGGCCCGGCCGATGCCGCCAATGACGCACGTGCGAAGGGGCAAGCCGCAGAATGATGGCCGCCGCATGATGACAGCCGTCTATCGCTGGTTCGAGAACTGGGTCTATCCGTTCAGGGAGCCGGCGAATCTTCGGCCACCGACCAGCGTCGGCGGTTTTCTCTGGCACTATGTCGGCCAGGCGAAATTCGCCTTTTTCGCCATGCTGCTCATCGGCGGCATCGCACCGCTGGTCGAAGCCGGCCTGTTCTACTTCGTCGGGCGGCTGGTCGACATTCTCGACCAGCTTCCCGGCGAGCGCAGCTGGCACGCGCTGTGGAATGCCGCCGGCCCCGAACTGGTGTTCATGATCGCGGTGGTGCTGGTCATCCGCACCATCGTCGTCGGCCTGTCGGCGCTGGTCGACGAACAGACAATCACGCCCGGCTTCTACAATCTGGTGCGCTGGCAGGCGCACCGGTACGTGTCGCGCCAGTCCTACGCCTTCTTCCAAAACGATTTCGCCGGCCGCATCGCCACCAAGGTCTGGCAGGCGGGCCAAGCCACCGGCGACCTGATGGAAAGCTTCATCGAGGTCATCTGGTTCATGATCGTCTATACGGTGACGACGCTGGCGCTGGTCGCCGGGCTGGACCTCAGGCTGGCGGTGCTGGTGGTGATCTGGATTTCCGCCTTCGGCTGGCTGGCCAAGCTCTATCTGCCGGCAATCCGCAAGCACGCCGAGGAAACCGCCGAAGCCGGCTCGATGATCAACGGCCGCATCGTCGATTCCTATTCAAACGTGCAGACGCTGAAACTGTTCTCGTCTGATGGCGACGACCGCTACATCAAGAACGGCTTCGACATCTATCTCGACGCGCTGCGCCCGTTCACCCGCCGGCTGACCGGCGTGCGCATGGCGCTGACGACACTGTCGGGCATCATGATCACGACGATCGGTTGCTTTGCCGTCTATCTGTGGCTCGAAGGCTCGATCACCGTCGGCGCGGTCGCCTTCACGCTGTCGCTGGTGCTGCGGCTCAACATGCTGCTCGGCCGGGTGATGATGCAGCTCAACGGCATATTGCGTAATCTCGGTGTGCTGGAAAACTCCAAGGCCCTGGTCTCGCAGCCGCTCGGCCTCACCGATGCGCCCGGCGCAAAAGAACTCGTGGTGGCCGGTGGGCGCATCGAGGTCAAGAATGTCGAGTTCCACTACGGCAAGGGGTTCGGCGTGCTCAACGGCATCGACCTAGTCGTGCGGCCGGGTGAAAAGGTCGGGCTGGTCGGGCCGTCCGGCGCCGGCAAGACGACGCTCGCCAATCTGATCCTGCGGCTCTACGATCTGGAAAGCGGGTCCATCACCATCGACGGTCAGGACGTCGCTTGTGTGACGCAGAATTCGCTGCGCGCCAATATCGGTGTCGTCAGCCAGGACACGGCACTGTTCCACCGTTCGCTGCGCGACAACATCAAACTCGGCATGCCTGACGCGACCGATGCCGAGGTGATCGCTGCGGCCAGGAAGGCCGAGGCGCACGAATTCATCGTGGGCCTTCGCGACAACCGGGACCGTGCCGGCTACGAGGCCTTTGTCGGCGAGCGCGGCGTCAAACTGTCGGGCGGCCAGCGCCAGCGCGTGGCAATCGCCCGCGTCTTCCTCAAGGACGCGCCGATCCTGATCCTCGACGAGGCGACGTCGGCGCTGGACTCGGACATCGAGGCGGCGATCCAGGAGAACCTGGCGCTGCTGATGGAGGACAAGACGGTCATTGCCATCGCACATCGGCTGTCGACCATCGCCGCGCTCGACCGGCTGGTGGTGCTCGACGGCGGCCGCATCGTCGAACAAGGCACGCATGACGAACTGGTAGCGCTCGACGGGCTCTATGCGCGGCTGTGGACACGGCAGTCCGGCGGCTTCCTCTATCACGAGGAAAGCGTGCTCGAAGAGACACGACCGGCGGAATAAAGGGGCGGCGGAGTGAGGCATGGGTGGATCGACGGAGGTCGGCTATGTGCTCAAACGGCTCCGGCCAACCACGCCGGCCTTCGACGCGCTGAAGGAGGAGAGCCGGCTGGAGGGCTACTGGATGCTGGTGCGCCTGGCGGATGGCTGGGCGAGCGGCCGCAACAAGTTCCTGAAGCGGGGCGAGGCGCTGTACGGCACATGGCAGCCGCGACCTCGCCGGCGTGTGTGGGCTGAACATCGATCCTTATTTCGAGGCCAGGGACCAGGGCCGGGTCCGGCACCTTTTCGTCGGCGCGCGTCACCGCCGCACCGGCCTCGGCCGCATGATGGTCGAGACCGTCATCGAAAGGGCGCGTCAGCATTTTGCCGCGCTGAACACCCGTGCGCCGCAAGAAGCCTTCGCGTTCTATGAGCGGCTTGGCTTCCAGCCGGTGATAGGCGAAGAATTCGTCACACACCGCATGATTTTTGGGAAAGGAGGTTGAAATGTCGCTGCGTCCGCCATCTGCCAGCGCCACGGCCGCCGAAGCCGCCTTCGATGCGCTCGGCCATGAAATCCTCGCCGAGAAGGCGGCAGCACTCGGCCGCGCCGGTCAGCGGGTCGAGGAAACGCTGGCGAGGCTGCGCGACAATGGCGATGAGAACCTGCGTCCCCGTCTCCTCAAGGAGGCCGCAGAGGCGGTGCACGGCTATTTCATCCAGCGCGAACTGTGCGGATTGCGAAAGCATGACGCCGTCATCCGCGAATACAACATCCCGAAGGCGGTTCTGGTCAGGCTCGGCGCGAAATAGCTCTTTTGTTCGACCATGACCTCCGGCGAAAACTGGTTCCCGCTTTCGGGATCATGGTCATTCCAGCCATTCGGTGATGAAGGTGCCGTTCTCGTGGATGTCGGTGGTCTCCAGCGGGCCCGGGCCGAGATTGGTGAATTTGTGCGGCGTGTTGGGTGGAACGATCACGATCTGGCCGGCAAAGGCCTCGATCTCCTGGTCGCCGACCGTGAACAGGCAGGTGCCCTGGCGGATGATGAAGATCTCTGCGTAGGGATGCGTGTGGAGCCGGGGGCCGCCGCCGACATCAGGCAGATAGTTGAAGATCAGGCAGGACTTGGAGCCGTAGGCGCCGCATTGCAGCTCGCCCTTCCAGCCGTCGGAGCGAACAGCCCATGTGTCGCGGTCTATGACGTGTGCCATGGCGGCGAGGATAGACCGGGCCGGTGTCCGGTGTCGAGGTGGAGGCGAACCCCGGAATTGCGGTTGTTTCCCTGTTGTTTAGCGATCTTCGGCAGCCATCCGGCGCCGCGCTGACCGAGGACGGATTTTGTCCCCGCGACAATCTGCCCTTGTGCCTTCACCCGTCTGGACAAAAACGGGCTTCACGCATAAACCGAAGTCCAAATGCCGGAGGAATTCGCAAGCCTGTTCGCCATGCGCTGTCGGGTTGGCGCAATTGAGCGGGGAACAAGGCTCAGCCACCGGCGCGGAATAGGCGAAAGGATCAGGCACCCGTGAGCGCAACCGACACCCAGGATCCCAACCGTCGTGATTTTCTCTATGTCGCCACCGGCATGGCCGCGGTGGTCGGCGCGGGTGCCCTCGCATGGCCGTTCATCGACCAGATGCGCCCTGACGCCTCGACACTGGCGTTGGCTTCCGTCGAGGTCGACGTCGCTTCACTCACCCCGGGCATGTCGCTGATCGTCAAATGGCGTGGCAAGCCTGTCGTGGTGCGCAACCGCACCGAGCAGGAGATGAAGGACGGCGAGGCGGTCAAGCTGACAGACCTCAAGGATCCGATCGCCCGCAACGCGAACCTTCCGGCCGACGCGCCGGCGACCGACGCCAACCGCACCACGCCCGGCAAGGAAGCCTGGATGGTGATGGTCCAGGTCTGCACGCATCTGGGCTGCATTCCGCTCGGCCAGGAAGGCGAATTCGGCGGCTGGTTCTGCCCGTGCCACGGTTCGCAATACGACACGGCCGGCCGCATTCGCAAAGGCCCGGCGCCCGAGAACATGGCAGTGCCGGTATTCAAGTTCATTTCCGATACCAAGATCCTTATCGGTTGAGGCAGGGGATATTTCGATGAGCGAGGGACACTCGACCTATACGCCCAAGACCGGTATCGAACGCTGGTTCGACGCCCGCATGCCGCTGCCGCGGATGGTCTATGACAGTTTCATCGCCTATCCGGTGCCGCGCAACCTGAACTATGCGTGGACCTTCGGCGGTATCCTGGCGATCATGCTGGTGTCGCAGATCCTGACCGGCATCGTGCTGGCCATGCACTTTGCAGCCGACACCAGTCTCGCCTTCGATTCGGTCGAGAAGATCATGCGCGACGTGAATTCGGGCTGGCTGTTGCGCTATCTCCATGCCACAGGCGCCTCGTTCTTCTTTATGGCCGTTTATATCCACATCTTCCGTGGCCTTTATTACGGCTCCTACAAGGCGCCGCGCGAGCTGCTGTGGATCCTCGGCTGTATCATCTACCTCCTGATGATGGCGACGGCCTTCATGGGCTATGTGCTGCCGTGGGGCCAGATGAGCTTCTGGGGCGCCACCGTCATCACCGGCTTCTTCAGCGCAATCCCGCTGGTCGGCGAATGGATCCAGCAACTGCTGCTCGGCGGTTTCGCCGTCGACAACCCGACACTGAACCGCTTCTTTGCGCTGCACTACCTCTTGCCGTTCATGATCGCCGGCGTCGTCGTGCTGCATGTCTGGGCGCTGCATGTCGTCGGCCAGTCGAATCCGACCGGCATCGAGGTCAAGTCGAAGACCGACACCGTCGCCTTCACCCCTTACGCGACCATCAAGGACGCGTTCGGCATGATCGTGTTCCTGTTCTTCTTCGCCTATTTCGTCTTCTACATTCCGAATTTCCTTATGGCGCCCGACAATTACATCGTGGCCAATCCGCTGAAGACACCGGCGCATATCGTGCCTGAATGGTACTTCCTGCCGTTCTACGCGATCCTGCGCGCCATCACTTTCAACATCGGGCCGATCAATTCCAAGCTCGGCGGCGTGATCTGCATGTTCGGCGCCATCGTCATGCTGTTCCTGGTGCCGTGGCTTGACACCTCGAAGGTGCGGTCGGCGGTGTACCGGCCCTGGTACAAGCTGTTCTTCTGGCTGTTCGTGGCCGATGCCATCCTGCTCGGCTGGCTGGGCTCGCAGCCGGCGGAAGGCAGCTACGTGTTCATGGCGCAGATGGCGACACTGTTCTACTTCGCCTTCTTCCTGGTCGCGCTGCCGGTGCTCGGCCTGATCGAGACGCCGCGGCGGCTGCCGAATTCGATCACCGAAGCGGTGCTCGAGAAGAACAAGGGTGGCGGTCATCATCCTGCGGGGGCTACGGCCGCGCCGGAAACCAAGGGCTGAGCGGGTAGAGAATCTAAGGGGATTTGGCATGAAGAAGATTCTCACCTCGCTGGCGTTGCTTGGCCTCGTGGTTGTTGGCACCGGGGCGATCGCCGCCGAGGAGGCACACAACGCGGCCGCACCGACGCATTTCCCGATCAACGAGCCGAAGGAGATCGACTGGAGCTTCGCCGGGCCGTTCGGCACCTACGACAAGGCGCAGCTGCAGCGTGGCCTGAAGGTCTACAAGGAAGTCTGTTCGGCCTGCCATTCGATGAATTTGGTGGCGTTCCGCACGCTGTCGGACCTCGGCTATTCGGACGCGCAGATCAAGACGCTGGCGGCCGAGTACACCATCCACGACGGCCCGAACGACGCCGGCGACATGTTCGACCGCCCCGGCAAGCCGTCCGACCACTTCCCGCCGCCATTCGCCAACGAGGAAGCCGCCGCTGCCTCGAATGGCGGTGCCGCTCCGCCCGACATGTCGCTGCTGGCCAAGGCGCGCGGTGTCGAGCGCGGCTTCCCGCGCTTCGTCTTCGATATCTTCACGCAGTATGCCGCGGGCGGCCCCGACTACATCCATTCGCTGCTGACGGGCTACGACCAGACGCCGCCTGCCGGAATGGTCATCCCGGAAGGCACTCACTACAATCCGTACTTCATGTCAGGCGTGTCGCTGAAGATGCCCAAGCCGCTGTCCGACGGCCAGGTGACCTATGACGACGGCGCGCCTCAGACCATCGATCAGTATTCCCGCGACGTCTCTGCCTTCCTGATGTGGGCGGCCGAGCCGCATATGGAAGACCGCAAGAAGACCGGCTTCCGCGTGCTGGTGTTCCTGCTTTTGTTCGGCGCGCTGGTCTATCTCACCAAGCGCAAGGTGTGGGAAGGCGTGGCGCACTAAACCGCGCACAGCCATACGATCAAAAAAGGGCGCCGAAAGGCGCCCTTTTGCTTTTGTGGAGGCCGGTGGTGTCACATGGCCGTCACCGCATCTGGCGATCCTGTGCCGCTCTCATCAAAGGATCGCACCATGAAAAGATACGCATCGCTCGCGGCAGGCCTTCTGCTGCTCATCGTCGGCTCGGCTGCGCAAGCGGAAGATGCCCAGCCCTTCGTCACCAACAAGGATGTCGACCTGACGATGATCCTGCCGCCACCGCCCGCGAACGACTCGGCGCAGACCAAGGCCGAACTTGGCGAGGTGCTGACGCTGCAGGTGACGCGCACGCCCGAAATGGTGGCCAGCGCTGTTGCCGACGCCGAGGAGAATGTCTGGCGCTTCGCCAATGTCATGGGGCCGAAGTTCAACAAGGAAACGCTGCCGAAATTCAGTGCTTTCTTCGATCGTGTGGTGGCCACCGAAGGCGCCGTCGTCGATCCGGCCAAGGATGTCTGGAAGCGTCCGCGTCCGCACCAGCTCAGCGACCTTGTCAAGCCCGCGGTCAAGCTGTCCAGCTCCGGTTCATGGCCTTCCGGCCACGCCACCGTCGGCACCATGATGGGCATCATCCTGTCCGACATGGTTCCGGAAAAGCGCGCCGAGATCATGGCGCGTGCGGCTGAATACGCCCACAATCGCGAGGTTGGCGGTATCCATTACGCGTCCGATGTCGAGATGGGCAAGATTTCCGGCAGCGTGATCGCCGCCGTCCTGCTTAACCGGGACGACTTCAAGGCCGAATACGACGTGGCCAAGGCCGAGCTTCGTTCCGATCTCGGCATGTAATCTTTCGCCGGCTGCCGGTTTTCGACGAAAGGGGCGCTTCGGGCGCCCCTTTTTGTGCTGGTGGTTGTAGCTCGTGGGGCAGCTCGGCAATTAGGCCGTTGGCACGGAGACAACAGGTTGATATTCGACGCACCAAACGGTGGCGAAGCGATTGCCACGATTTGACGTCTGGAAATCAATGATGCGGCTCAGCGACTGTCACAATTTTTCTGATTTCCGCCGCATGGCGCAACGGCGGCTGCCGGGGCCGATCTTCGACTATATCGACGGCGCGGCGGACGACGAGGTCACCTATCGCCGCAACACCGAAAGCTTCGAGACCTGCGATCTGGTTCCCAACGTCCTGCGCGGCGTCAGCGAGATAGACATGTCGGTGACGGTGATGGGTCAAAAGCTGGCGATGCCGGTCTATTGTTCGCCGACCGCCTTGCAGCGGCTGTTCCATCATCAGGGCGAGCGCGCGGTCGCCAAGGCCGCCGCCAAATACGGCACGATGTTCGGCGTCTCCTCGCTTGGTACCGTCAGCCTCGAGGAGGCGCGCGGGATCAGCAGCGGCCCGCAGGTCTACCAGTTCTATTTCCATCGGGATCGCGGCCTCAACCGGGCGATGATGCAGCGAGCAAAGGAGGTTGGCGTCGAAGTGATGATGCTGACCGTCGACAGCATCACAGGGGGAAACCGCGAACGCGACAAACGCACCGGCTTTGCCATCCCCTTCAAGCTCAACCTGGCCGGGATGCTGCAGTTCGCGATCAAGCCGGCCTGGGCGATCAATTATTTCACCCATGAGGGGTTCAAGCTGCCGCAACTGGACGAGCATGTCGACATGGGCGGCGGCACCATGTCGATCGGCCGTTACTTCACCGAAATGCTCGACCCGTCGATGACGTGGGACGATGTCGCAGAGATGGTCAGGCTGTGGTCGGGTCCGTTCTGCCTCAAGGGCGTCATGTCTGTGGAGGACGCCAAACGCGCCGTCGAGATCGGATGCAGCGGCATCGTGCTGTCGAACCATGGCGGCCGGCAGCTGGATGGCTCGCGAGCGGCGTTCGACCAGCTTGCCGAGATCGTCGACGCGGTCGGCGACAAGATCGACGTCATCATGGATGGCGGCGTGCAGCGCGGCACTCATGTGCTGAAGGCGCTGTCGCTCGGCGCCAAGGCGGTCGGCGTCGGCCGCTACTATCTGTTCCCGCTCGCGGCGGCCGGCCAGCCGGGCGTCGAACGGGCGCTCGAACAGATGCGGGTCGAGATCGAACGCGGCATGAAGCTGATGGGCTGCAGTTCGATCGAACAATTGTCGCGCAAGAATCTCCGTTTCAGGTAATCTCGACCCATGAAATCCTCCCTCGAAGACTCACTGCTTGCCGCGATCCGTACCATTCCGGATTATCCCAAGCCCGGCATTCTGTTTCGCGACATCACCACGCTGCTCGGCAATGCGCGCGCCTTCCGCCGCGCCATCGACGAGCTGGTGCATCCCTATGCCGGCCAGAAGATCGACAAGATCGCCGGCATCGAGGCGCGGGGTTTCATCCTTGGCGGCGCCGTCGCCCATCAGCTCTCGGCCGGTTTCGTGCCGATCCGCAAGAAGGGCAAGCTGCCGTTCGAGACCGTGCGCGTCGCCTACAGCCTTGAATACGGGCTCGACGAGATGGAGATGCACAAGGACGGCGTTTCTCCGGGCGAGAAGGTGATCCTGGTCGACGATCTGATCGCCACCGGCGGCACCGCGGAAGCGGCGGTCAAGCTGCTGCGGCAGATCGGCGCCGACATTCTTGCAGCCTGCTTCGTCATCGACCTGCCGGATCTTGGCGGCCGCGCCAAGCTCGAAGCGCTCGGCGTGCCGGTGAGGACGCTGATCGGATTCGAGGGGCATTGAGGGGACCTCTTGCCTTCTCCCCTTGTGGGAGAAGGTGGCCGAGCGAAGCTCGGTCGGATGAGGGGTGTTCCAGGGAGCACCGACGTCTTCTCCCACAGGCGGGAGAACGGAAGAAGCGCCGGGCTTACTCCACCTTCACCAGCACTGCGCTTTCGAACTCCAGCACCTTGTCGCCGGTCGAATCGAAGGCCTCGCAACGCAACGCCAGCAGCCGCCAGCCGGGGCGTGAGGCGATCGGCCGGTGGGAAAGTGCCGTACGCGTGAAGGTGATCGTTTGCCCGGCATAGACCGGCTTCAGCCATTTCAGGTTCTTAAAGCCAGGCGAGGGGCCGAATTCCGGCACCGGGCCGGGCCCGCTCCACGCAGCGATCTCGGCGTCCATGCTGCTTGCCAGATTGAGTTTCATCCAGGTCGCGGCCGTGTGCCAGCCCGACGCGCAGAGCCCGCCGAGCACGCTCTTCTTGGCTGCTTCCTCGTCGATATGGAAAATCTGCGGGTCGTATTTCCTCGCGAACGCCTTGATCGCCTCTGGCTCGAATGTGTGCGAGCCGAGCGTAACGGTGGTGCCGATGCGGAAGAATTCGTCCAGTGTCATGCCAGGCTCCCGGCAGCGTCGCGCGTGAGGAACATGACGGAGTTTTCGAGCTCGAAGACGCTTTCGCCGCGCTGGTTGAGCAGTTCGCCGCGCATGGTGACGAAGCCGAGCTGCGGCTTCGATTTGGAAAGCCGTTTGGCAACAACGACGAGACTGCCGATCAGCATGTCGCCGGCCAGCACCGGCTTCTTCCATTTCACCTGATCGACGCCGGGCGATCCCTGGCAGGTGGAGTCGAGCAGGAAAGCATCGCACAGCATGCGCATGAACATGGCTGAGGTATGCCAGCCCGAAGCGGAGAGGCCGCCGAGGATGCTCGCCTTGCCGGCTTCCTCATCGAGATGCATGGGCTGCGCGTCGAATTCGCTGGCGAACTCGATGATTTCGGCGGCGCTCACTTGCGTGCTGCCGAGGTCGAACAAGGCGCCCTCGACGAAGTCCTCATAGGCCCAGGTTTTTGCGGTCATCATAGTCTGGAATCCGGCTCATAGACCCACGATTTCGGATCGGGGTTTCCGGATGCAGGCAGGGCGCCGTTTGGTCAAGAGATTTCTATAGCGCCACGTCACGGCCACGTGGCCTTTGGCGGACGGGTCAAAGCCAGCCGCGGCGGCGGAAATACCAGAAGGGCAGGATCGCCGACAGGATCATCAGGCCGATCGCGAAGGGATAGCCGAGCTGCCATTTGAGCTCGGGGATGATGTCGAAATTCATGCCGTAGATCGAAGCCACCAGCGTCGGCGGCAGGAAGATGACGGCGGCGACCGAGAAGATCTTGATGATGGCGTTCTGCTCGATCGAGATCATGCCGAGCGTGGCATCGAGCAGGAAGCTGATCTTCTGCGACAGGAAGGTGGCGTGGTCGGCGAGCGACAGCACGTCGCGCGACAGCGTCTTGATGCGTGCCTTGGTGTCCTTGCTCATCTTGGTCCGGGTCGAGGCGTGGGCGAAGAAACCGGCGAGGCGCTGCAGCGAGATCAGGCTGTCGCGGATCGAGGAGGCGATGTCCTCCTTGCGGCCGATGGCTTTCAGGAGTTCCTGGAAGTCGCGATTGCGCTTCGAAACCTTGGTCGACCGCGCCTCGAAGATATCGCGTGATATCGCCTCGATGTCGCGGCCGGCGCGCTCCAGGATATCGGCGAGGCGATCGACGATCGCCTCCAGCAACCCGATCAAGATGGTGTCGCCGCTGGTGCAGCCGGTCGCCACCTTTTCAGCGCGCTGCGGAAAGGTCTTGAATGCCTTCGGTTCGTGATAGCGCACGGTGATCAGCCGGGAGCCGGCGAGCACAAAGGTGACCGGCGACATCAGGGGATCGTCAACCTCGGTCTGGGCGGGCAGGGTGGCGGTCATGAAGTAGGCGCCGTCCTCGACATAGAGGCGGCTCGAAATCTCGATCTCCTCCATCTCCTCGCGCGTCGGAATGGCGACGCCGAGCCAGCTTTCGATCGCCACTTCCTCTTCCCTGGTCGGGTTGAGCAGGTCGGCCCAGACGACGTTCTCGCCGTTTGCCAGGAGATCGTCGATGACGCGCAGGCGGTCATTGTCCACGACGAAGGCCTTGATCATCGCCGGGTCTCCCTTGTTGGGGCCAAAGGGTGCGTTCGGATTGAAGCTCGTGTCGGATGGCACGGCGGTCCGGCGCGTGCACCTGCCGCTTAGTCCTGTGGCGTGACAAAATCAAGACAAGCAACTGGCGGGCGAATGACTCCGGCGGCTCGGAAGAACTCTTAGAGATGCCGGTACCGGAAGGGCTTGCCGCCAGGCGTGATCGTCACAAAATCAGGTGTTGAACTTGAACAGCAGGACGTCGCCGTCCTGGACGACATATTCCTTGCCTTCGTCGCGCGCCTTGCCGGCTTCCTTGGCCGCCACTTCGCCGCCCAGCGTGATGAAGTCGTTGTAGGCGATGGTCTGGGCGCGGATGAAGCCGCGCTCGAAATCGGTGTGGATGACGCCGGCGGCCTGCGGCGCCTTGGCGCCCTTGTGTACGGTCCAGGCGCGCGTTTCCTTGGGGCCGGCGGTGAAATAGGTGATCAGCTGCAACAGCTCGTAGCCGGCGCGGATGACCTTGTTCAGGCCGGGCTCGTCGAGGCCGAGCGACGACAGGAATTCCATCTCCTCCTCGTCCGACAACTGGGCGACTTCCGCTTCGATCGCGGCCGAGATCACCACGGTGCTGGCGCCTTGCGCGGTGGCCATCTTTTCCACGGCCCTTGTGTGCTCGTTGCCGGTGGCGGCGTCGGCCTCGGCGACATTGCAGACATAGAGCACGGGATGCGAGGTCAGAAGGTTCAGCCCCTGCAGGATGCGCAGGTCGTCCGCCGAAATACCCTTGAGCAAGATGCGGGTCGGCTTGCCGGCCTGCAGCAGCTCGAGCGCTGCCTCCATCAGCGGCAGCACGGTCGTCGCTTCCTTGTCCTTGCTGCCAGCGCGCTTGCGGATCTGCACGATGCGCCGCTCGAGGCTGTCGAGATCGGCGAGCATCAGCTCGGTCTCGACCGTCTCGGCGTCGGCGACGGGGTCGATGCGGCCCTCGACATGGGTGATGTCGTCATCCTCGAAGCAGCGCAGCACGTGCACGATTGCGTCGACCTCGCGGATGTTGGCGAGGAACTGGTTGCCGAGGCCTTCGCCCTTCGAGGCGCCGCGCACTAGGCCGGCAATGTCGACGAAGGAGATGCGGGTCGGGATGATCTCCTTCGACTTGGCGATCGCCGCGATCTTCTGCAGGCGCGGATCGGGCACCGCCACCTCGCCGGTGTTCGGTTCGATGGTGCAGAACGGATAGTTGGCGGCCTGCGCCGCCGCCGTCCTGGTCAGCGCGTTGAAAAGCGTCGACTTGCCGACATTGGGCAAGCCAACGATGCCGCATTTGAAACCCATTTTGTCCGGTCCTATCGGGAAATCGAAATTTGATCAGGGCTATGAGCGATAGGGGTGATCAACGTCAAGCCCTGTAACGCCGCACGATCCTGCTGCGTTCACTCCTTGCCGAAGAGTTTCTTCAGCATCGCGGCCATCGGGCCGCTTTCCGGCAGCTTGACCGCCGGCTGCTGCGGGCGGGCCTGGCGGACGTGACTTTGCTGCTTGGGCGCCGGCTGCTTTGGCGCCTGCTTTTCCGGCTCCGGCGCGGCCTTACCCTGGACGGCGAGGCTGGCCTTGTTCATGAAGCCGGATTCGTCGCCCTTGACGATCATGGCGGCGTTGTCGGCGATCGCGTCGAGCAGCGGTTCCAGCCATTCGCGGTCGGTCTTGGCGAAATCGCCGAGCACGTGATGCTGGACCATTTCCTTGACGCCGGGATGGCCGACGCCGATGCGCACGCGGCGATAGGCGTTGCCGACATGGCCGTCGATCGAGCGGATGCCGTTATGGCCGCCGGCGCCGCCGCCGGTCTTGATGCGCAGCTTGCCCTCGGCAAGGTCGATCTCGTCGTAGAAGACGGTGAGCGCGGAAAGCTCGAGCTTGTAGAAGCGCAGCGCTTCGCCGACCGACTGGCCGGACAGGTTCATGAAGGTCTGCGGCTTGATCAGGACGATCTTTTCGCCGCCAAGCGTGCCTTCGCTAATCAGGCCCTGGAATTTCTTCGACCAGGGCGAAAAGGAATGGCGGCGGGCGATTGCGTCCGCCGCCATGAAGCCGACATTGTGCCGGTTGTTGGCGTATTTCGCGCCCGGATTGCCGAGACCTGCAAACAGCAGCATCGCCTGCTCCGGGCGTGAAAGAGTTACTTCTCTTCGGCGGCAGGGGCCGCTTCAGGGGTCGCCACTTCAGCCGTGACTTCCGTCTCAGGCTTCATCGCCGACGAACCGGCAATGGTCGCGATGGTGAAGTCGCGGTCGGAGATGACAGGCTTCACACCGGCCGGCAGCTTGACCGCCGAGATGTGGATCGAGTCGCCGATGTCGGCGCCGGTGAGATCGACGGTGATGAATTCCGGGATCGCATTGGCCGGGCAGTGGAACTCGACTTCGTGACGCACGATGTTGAGCACGCCGCCGCGCTTGATGCCGGGCGACTTGTCCTCGTTGATGAAGTGGACAGGCACGTCGACATTGACCTCGGTGTCCTTGCCGATGCGCAGGAAGTCGACATGGACAGGGAAATCCTTGACCGGGTCGAGCTGGAAGTCCTTCGGCAGGACCTGGATCTTCTTGCCGTCGACATCGATCGTGGCGATCGTGGTCAGAAACCCGCCGCCATGGATCTTGTAGTAGATGTCCTTGTAGGTGAGCGCGATGGCCAGGGGAGGCTGCTTGTCACCATAAATTACTGCAGGCACTTTACCGTTGCGGCGAACTGCACGGGCGGACCCCTTACCGACCTGTTCGCGTGCTTCGGCCTTGAGCTCGTAAGTGTCGTGGCTCATGGCATTTCCTTTCGGTTTGTTCTGGAGCGTTCGCGGCCGGCAACGTGCTTGGCCGTAAACGTCGAAAGCCGCCGGGTTAGGCGGCTTTCCGCCGCGTTGCCTCCAAGGGTGTCTACGCGGGTGGCGGCTCTATAGCGGAAGGTGGCCGGAGGTGCAAGCCAAAGGCTAGCCGCGCTTTTCGATGACGGCGTACAGCACGTTGCGGTTCTCGCCAAAGAACACCTTGGCCTCGACGGTGTTGCGGTCGACGCTGGCATTGACGATGTTCCACATGTCGACTTCCGAGCGCAGCAGCAACACCCAGTCCATGAACGTCTCGCGGTACCCGGCGTCAGGATTGCCCTCCGCGTAGTTCGCGAACAGGAATGTCCCGTTCGGCTTCAACATCTGCAGGCAGGTCTTCGTGAGTTTCACGGCAACGTTGTGCGCAAGGTAGTCGTAAAGGCCTGAGGCGTAGATCAAGTCGAACTGGCCCAGCTTGTGGCCCCTCGTGAGCACGGTGCGCACCGAGCCGTCGATGGCTTCGATCGCGGTGCCCTGGAAGTCGCGCGAAATCAATCCAACGCTCTGGGGATCCTGATCGAGCGCAACCCAGCGCTTGAGACGGCCCTCCGCCAGGGCGACTGAGCGATTGGCCTCACGCAAATGGCCGGCCGCGATCGCCAGGACCTCGGTTTGCGGTCCGTTCTTGGCCGCAGCCTCGTCGACATATCGGGTCAAAAGATCGCGTCGTTCCCGGGCCGCGACGCACGACGGCACGTCCTGGGTATGGGTATAGAGCGCCTTGCCGGTCTCCGAGGCGTTTGCCACGCTCTCGGCCACGTGCGGATCACAATAGATGTAGTCGAGCAACTCCGCGTCGCCAGAATACCCCCTGGGCTTGCTGAAGGACCACCGTGTCAGGGGATCCTCGAGAAAATACTCCAGGACCGGGTGGCCCTGCACCACCGGTATCAATGCTTGCCAAACGTCGGGATGCACCTTGGAACGCGTCGCGTTGAGGTGCGACATCAGGCGACGAATGATCTCGGCAGGGTCTTTTCGTTGTTCGATTTGCTGCTGTGTCGCGCTGAGAATGAGCGCCAGCTCCGCGCGAGCGTTTTCGAACTCTTCGCCATGATGCTCGATCGTTCCTCGACGGAGACTGCTGGCGATCATCTTGGCAGTAATCAGGCTTTTGCCATCAAACACGGTTTGCAAC
>NZ_JBFUDZ010000023.1:0-93305 GCF_056404455.1 Mesorhizobium sp. P2_D1 | reverse complement strand
GTCGAGATTGTTGCCTCGAACCAGGTCGAGAACCTGTTGCGCCGCGATGCCGACATCGCCATCCGCATGGTCAAGCCGGGGCAGAACGAGTTGCTGGCGCGCAAGGTCTGCGATATCAGACTCTGCGCCTGCGCGGCCAAATCCTATCTCGACAGGCGCGGTCGCCCGCTGCAGCCTGCCGACCTTGTCGAGCACGCTCTGGTCGGTTTCGACCGCAGCGACGAGATGATCAGGGGCTTCACCCAATATGGCATCCCTGTCACCCGCAGCAGCTTCCGCTTCAGGGCCGACAACCAGATCGTCTTGTGGGAAGCTGTGCGGGCGGGAAACGGCATTGGTCTCGGCCAGGAGCCGCTGGCCGACCGCGATCCATTGATGGAAAAGGTGCTGCCTGGCCTGCCGCTGCCGGTGCTGCCGGTATGGCTGGCCATGCATCGCGACGTGCGCACCAGCGTGCGCATCCGCCGCGTGGCGGATTTCCTTTACGACGAACTCAAACGCTATTCGGCCGGCGTGGCGTCGGGAGCAAATTCGGCGCGGTGAGCAAGCCCGGCCATCAGCAGCACGACAACCAGCAGCCCCGACATCGCGACGAAGATCGGGCCGAAGCTGAAATGCTCGGCAACGAAACCGATCGCCGACGGTGCCACCAAAATGCCGGAATAGCCCATGGTGGTGACCACGCTCATGCCGGTGCCCGACGACATGCCTTCCTGGTTGCCGCCGGCCGAAAAGATGATCGGCACCATGTTGGCGATGCCGAAGCCGCATAAGGCGAAGGCCGCGATGGCAAGCCAGGGCGAAGGTGACAGCCCGGCGATCAGCATGCCGGCGGCAGCGACGAGCGCCGACGCGCGCAACGTCATCACCGCGCCGAGGCGGTTGCGAACGCCGTCGCCGAAGAAGCGCATGATCGCCATGACACCTGAGAAAGCGGCATACGCAAGACCGGCAATGGCAAGGTCTGCACCAAGTTCCTGCCTGAGATAGAGTGCCGCCCAGTCGAGCACCGCGCCTTCGGAGATCATCGTCAGCAGCGCCATCAGGCCGACGAGGTAGACTAGCGGATTTCCCGGCAGCGCGAATTGGTGATGCTCGGTCGCCTGCGGCCTGTCCTCGGCGACCAGATGGCGAACCGCCACCGCGATCACCGCGAGGGCGAGCGCCGTCACCACCGCAGCGTGAGCGAGGTGGCCGTAGTGCTGGATGGCAAAGCCGCCAAGGCCGCCGCCGGCGAAACCGCCAAGGCTCCAGAAGCCGTGCGAGGACGACATGATGGCGCGCGAGAGCCGCCGTTCGACCACCACCGCATTGGCATTCATGGCGACGTCCATGCCGCCGATCGAGCCGCCGAAAATGAACATGGCGATGGCCGCCAGCGGCACGTTGGGGGCCAGCGCCACAACCAGCAGCCCAAGGCTGCCGCAAAGACCGAACCAGCGCAGCACGGTGCGCGAACCATGTTTCGAGATCAGGTGGCCGCACCAGGTCATCGCGGTGACAGCGCCGGCGCCGAACAGCAGGATCAGCAGGCCGAGCGTGAACTTAGTGATCTCCAGCCGTGTCAGAAACACCGGGATCTGCGGCGCCCAACTGCCGGTCAGGAAGCCGTTGGCGAGGAAAATGGCCGCAACGGCCCATCGTCCGCGAATGGCAGTCAGCATGGCAGTTGACACGTTCATAAGGCGAATCCGGTCAGAAATGGCTTCGCGCGGCAAATTAGATCGATTCAATTCCCAGTCAAGCAGTCTTTCGGGGAAAGCGCTTGGGCCAAACTTGGCTTTGGAGCGCCTAATGGTCCCGAGGGCGTCGCGCCTCGAATTCAGCCTTCTTGGCATCGGAGGCCTCGGTCTGGTTGAGCGCCTGCCATTCAGCATAGGGCATGCCGTAGACGATCTCGCGCGACTGGTCCTTGGACAGGTCGACGCCTTCGGCCTCGGCAGCTTCGCGATACCAGTTCGACAGGCAGTTGCGGCAGAAGCCGGCGAGGTTCATCAGGTCGATGTTCTGCACGTCGTTGCGCTCGCGCAGATGCTCGACCAGCCGGCGAAAGGCCGCAGCCTCGAAATCGCGCTTCTGCTCGTCGCTGAGTTCGGTCATCGAAACCTCCTTGCGGCTCTACAATGGCCCGGTTCGGGAGCCGAATTGCTTGACCACATGTATATCGGGACGGCGGTCGATTGCGTCAACGATCGGTGCCAGGCGCTGCGCCCAGGCGATCGCGCCCGTCTGGTCCGATATCAGGTCCTGGCGGATCTCGATCAGCGCATGGGCGAAGCCGTTGATGATGGCGTGCTTGTACATGGTGTCGCCGCGCAACGCGCCATCATAGGGTTCGTTGTCGCCAACCACGAGGCTCTTGTCGGCGGCCAGCATGTCGATCAGCGGCCGCGCCACCCGGTCATCCCGATCCCACAGGATGCCGACATGCCAGGGACGTTGGATCCCTTGCATGGCCGGGGTGAAGGAATGCACCGAGAAGATGAAGGGCGTCTGGGCAGAGGCCTGCGCGACCGAGGCAATCATGGCGCCGACGGCGTCGTGATAGGGCCGGTAGAAGGCGTCGAGCCGCCTTTCGCGCTCCTCGGCAGCAATCGGGTAGTTCCCGGGCACGACCGTGCCGTCATAGAGCTGGCGAATGAGCGTCGGATCGTCTTCTCCGCGATTGGGATCGATCAGCAGCCGCGAGAAATTGGCGAGCACCGCCGGCACGCCGAGCAAGGCAGCCAATTCGCGCGTCACCGCCTCGACGCCGATATCATAGGCGATGTGACGGTCAAACTCCGCCGCCGGCAGGCCGAGGCTGCCATAGTCCTCCGGCAGGTCGCGGCGGGCATGGTCGCCCAGAAGCACAATGCCTCGCTTGCGGTCGCCTTCGACGATGTCGAAAGGCGCGAAAACTGTGGATCGGTTCATTGGCGGGAAATGGTCTGTTCGCTGGCTTCCGGGGAGGGTGCTATCGTCATTCCACGAAGACGACGCTTGTGCAATGCCGTTGTTTGGCCAAGGTTTCCCGGGAAATCTGGCAGAAGTCGGCGAATTGTGCGCCGGAGCCTTTCTAAATCGATTGGAATTGGACAAAACGGCGCGTTGACATGCGCCCGGACTTTTCCGAAAAGGGGCGCAGAGAGATGCAGATGTGGTTCTTGAGGGGTTTTCGGATGGGTTCCGCCGGCAGGCAGCGCATGCGCTCCGCCTTTGCCATGCCGCTCCTGATCCTTGCCGTGGGCCTGTCGGCGATGGTCATGGCCTCGCCGGCGCGTGCCGATTTCCGTGTCTGCAACGCCACGCAGAACCTGGTCGGCGTCGGCATCGGCTATCGCGCCAAGGCCGGCTGGATCACCGAGGGCTGGTGGCACATCGAGGGATCGAGCTGCAAGACGCTGATCGAAGGACCGCTGTCATCAAGGTTTTACTATCTTTATGCAGAAGACGCCGAACGCGGTGGACGCTGGGACGGCCCGATCAACATGTGCGTGGCTGAAAAAGAGTTCAAGATCGCGGGCGTAACCGATTGCGTCGCACGGGGCTTTCAGCGCGCCGGATTCCAGGAATATGACACGGGCGAACAGGCAAGCTGGATGGTCCAGCTGACCGATGAGCCCGCAACGGGAGGCGCTCCAGCCACCCCGGGAACAAACAGTCAATGAGACGTAGCCGCAAGGTCAAGATCCTAGCCACCATCGGTCCGGCCTCCTCGTCGGAGGAGATGCTGAAGAAATTGTTCGAAGCGGGCGCCGATGTGTTCCGCATCAATATGAGCCATACCGATCACGAGCTGATGCGCACGCTGGTCGGACGCATCCGTACCGTCGAGGAAGCGGTCGGCCGGCCGATCGGTATTCTGGCCGACCTGCAAGGCCCCAAGCTGCGCGTCGGCAAGTTCGCCAATGGCAAGGAAGTGCTGACCGTCGGCCAGACCTTCACGCTCGACAACAATCCCGAGCCGGGCACATCAACCAGGGTCTACCTGCCGCATCCCGAAATCCTGAGCTCGGTAGAAGCTGGTCATCGCTTGCTGATCGATGACGGCAAGCTCGAATTGAAGGCGGTGAGAAGCGACGGCAAGTCGATCGTCTGCACGGTCATTGCCGGCACCACGATTTCCGACAAGAAAGGCGTCAGCCTGCCAGATACCGATCTGCCGGTCGGCGCGCTGACCGAGAAGGACCGCAAGGATCTCGATGCCGTTCTGTCGACGGGCGTCGACTGGGTTGCGCTGTCGTTCGTGCAGCGGCCGGAGGATCTGGCCGAAGCGCGCAAGATCGCGCGCGGCCGGGCACTGATCATGGCCAAGATCGAAAAGCCGCAGGCCGTTGCGCGGCTGGCCGAGATTATCGAACTGTCCGATGCCCTGATGGTCGCCCGCGGCGATCTCGGTGTCGAAATGCCGCTCGAGGCGGTGCCTGGCATCCAGAAGCAGATCACGCGCGCCGCGCGCCGCGCCGGCAAGCCGGTGGTGGTTGCAACGCAGATGCTGGAATCGATGATCACCGCCCCCGTGCCGACCCGCGCCGAGGTGTCCGATGTGTCGATCGCCGTCTTCGAAGGCGCCGATGCCATCATGCTGTCGGCGGAGTCCGCCGCAGGCGCCTATCCGGTCGAAGCGGTGGCGATGATGGACCGCATCGCCACCAAGGTCGAAACCGATCCGACCTATGCCGGCATCATCAACGCGCAGCGCTCCGAGCCGGAAGCAACCGGCGCCGACGCCATTTCGCTGGCCGCCCGCGAGATCGCCGAGACGCTGAAACTGTCGGCAATCATCACCTACACGGCGTCCGGCACCACCGGCCTGCGCGCCGCCCGCGAGCGTCCGCAGGTGCCGATCATCGCGCTGTCGCCGATCCTCAACACGGCGCGGCGGCTGTCGCTGCTGTGGGGCACGCATTGCGTCGTCTCGCCCGATGCCAGCGACCTCGACGACATGGTCAACCGCGCCTGCCGCATCGCCTTCGACGAAGGTTTCGGCAAGCCGGGCGACCGCGTCATCATCACCGCCGGCGTACCGCTGAGGACCCCCGGTTCGACCAACATGCTGCGTATCGCGTATGTCGGGTCGGACGTGCAAAGCACCCGTTAGATCGGTTCGCCTGGACCAGCAAGCGTGATCAGGTCGGCGCGAGTTCGGCCTGCGGCACCTTGAGGTCGGCGCATTTGCCGGCGCCATAGGCGTCGCCGGCAATACGCGCTTCCACGGTCCTGGCCATCGCCTGCAGGTCGATATCCTTGCCGGCGGCCTTCTCAATGGCGCCGACGACAAGGTCCGGGGCAATCCAGTCCGGCTTGTGGCCGAGATTGTGCACCCAGACCAGCTTGGCGCCGGCAATGTCGCGGACGAGGCCGACCGAGTGAATCTGCGCATAGACGACCTTGTCGCGATCGCCCGAAATGACCACGGTCGGCGCCTTGATCTCGGCGTAGTGGGGGGCGGCACCAAGGGCATAGCGATAGAGCCCGGCGACGTCGGTGGCGTTGGCACGAAAGGCCGGTGGCCGCAGCACCAGCGGGATCGAGGCGGTGGCGAGGTAATTGTCCGGCACCTTGTTGGGCGAGAAGACGCAGGTCGTGGCATCAGCCATCTGCAGCGTTCCCGCGGGATAGCTCAGCGTTTCGGTGAACAGCCGGCCGATCACCGGAATGGTCGTCAGATCATAGTACCAGGAGGTTGCACCGCCAGGCCAGGGATGGGTCGCCGGCGCAAGAAAGACCAGCCCAAGCGTCTTGTCGGCATGCTCGCGGCCAAACGCGGTGGTCGCGGCGGCGCCAAAGGAATGGCCGACGACGACAGCTTTCTTCATGCCGAGACGGTCCATCAGCGCGGCGATGGTGTTGGCTTGGGCCGACGGGCTTTCGTTGTTGCCCGGGCCACGCTCCGACCAGCCGAAACCCGGCCGGTCGATGAACAGCATTTCGGCGTGGCCTTCGAGCAGCGGCCGCAGCGGCAGCATCTGGTCCCTGAGATTGGCGCTGGCGCCATGAATGAAGACGATAGCCGGCAGCGAGGCATTCGCAGGCGCCGGAATATGCACATAGTGGATGCGGGCGCCATTGATGTCGGCGAAGTCGCCGATCGGCGGATTGCGCCGCTCGATAAGCCAAGAGCCGACGCGGGTGACGCCGACAAGGCCGAAGACAAGCGCCATCAGGAAGGCGAGGGCAGCGTAGATCAGGTTCATGCGGGGAAAATACGGGCTGGAGCGGAATTAGTTCTGGGGCATGCTGACGTTCAGGTGGGGCTGGCCTGCGAACGGCTGGGCCTGACCTGAATCTCAGCATACCCCGGCTGGGAGATCAGAGGCATCAAATGCCTTCGCCGGCAAGCTCTTCCGACAGTGAGGCGACCTGGTCCTGGGCGCTGCGCATCATTGGATAGATGGCCAGCACCTTTTGCCAGGCCTCGAGCGCCGATTGCTTGTGGCCCGTCAGGGCCATGATCTGCGCCAGGCCGGACAGCGCTCCGAAATGGCGCGGCTCGAGCTGCAGCGTATGGTCGATGTCGGACATCGACTTGCCGTAGTTCTTCATCATGAAATGCACGGTGGCGCGCCGGTTCCAGCCTTCGGCATATGTCGGCTGCAAGGTCACCACCTGATCGAGGAAATCGAGCGCGACATCGAATTTCTGGCCTTCGATGGCCTTTTGCGACCAAATCATCATCAGGTCGATCGAGGCGCTGCCGGATTGGAACCACTCGCTCCAGATGTTGCCGGCAATGCGCTCGGCAGCCTTTTCGTTGCGCTCCCGCTTCAGGTCGCTGAACAGCTGGTCGAGATGGGCCTGTTTCGTCATCACCGGCGGCGGGGCATCCGGGGCCGCCGGCGCAGCCGCCTGATCATCCGCCCGAGCCGGTAAGGCGACGGCACCGGAAACGAGAAAGATCGCCAGAAATGCAAAAAGAATCCGCATCGCCCGACTCTAATCCCGGGCGGCGGAACATCAAAGTGATTTTAGCGTGAGAAGGTCGGAGGACCGACGACAAGCATCAATCGGCGGAGGCACGAAGCCTCCGGCCGAAAGCTCAGCCCTGGCGTGCCTTGTAGCGCGGGGCAGTCTTGTTGATGATGTAGACGCGGCCCTTGCGGCGAACCAGCTGGTTGTCGCGATGACGCGCCTTCAGCGCCTTGAGCGAATTCTTGATCTTCATGGTCTTGCCTGTCGGTGTGGACCCGGTCCGGGTCGAAATTTTAAGGCGCGCCAGAAGACGCGCCTTTGAACTGTGGGTGGCTCATAAACGAGGAGCCTTGTCCGTGTCAACCGCAAGCGTGCTCTACCTCGCCATATCATCAAATATCCGCCATGTCGGGTTGGCGGCATTGCGCGGCCTCCAGCCGGCTGGGATGATGCGGTCGCCGTGAAGTGATTTGGGGATGATTATGCGCCGGATTTTCCTGTCCGCCTGCCTTGTCTTGCTGGCGGGAGCTTCGGCTGCCCGGGCGCAGGAATGCGACCGCAGCGACGGCAGCCAGCAGATGATGAACATCTGTGCCGGGGCGGACTATCAGGCCGCGGACGCCAGATTGAACAAGGCCTACCAGGACCTCATCAGCTCGGATGATGCCGACAGCAAGAAGTTGCTGCAGGCGGCGCAACGCGCCTGGATCGCCTTCCGCGACGCCGAATGCGCTCACTCGACCGCGGCCAGCGCGGGCGGCTCGATCCATTCGATGGAAGTTTCGCAATGCCTGACCAGGCTGACCAATGACCGCACCAAGCAGCTCGCTGCCGCGGCCAATTGCGAGGAGGGTGACGCGAGTTGCGCCAGTCCTGACGAGGACGAGAGCGGTGACGTACAATAACGCGGGTTTGTGAAGTCAGGCGCGAAGGCTGACCCGGGTGAAATGGCCCATCTTGCGGCCGGGCCGGGCCTCGGCCTTGCCATAGAGATGCAGCATCAGGTCGGGCTCGGCGAGCAATTCGGCGACACGCAGCACATCGTCACCGATCAGGTTTTCCATCACGCAGTCAAAATGGCGCTTAGGGTCTCCCAGCGGCAAGCCGGCGACGGCGCGGATGTGCTGCTCAAACTGCGAGACGATGCAGGCGGCTTCCGTCCAATGGCCGGAATTGTGCACCCGCGGCGCGATCTCGTTGGCCAGCAGCGAACCGTCGGGCAGCACGAAGAACTCGACGCCGATGACGCCGACATAGTCGAGCGCCGACAATATCTTCGATGCTGCCGCCTGTGCCGCGGCGGCTGTCTCGGGCCTAATGGCGGCCGGCAAGGTCGAAGTGTGGAGAATGCCTTTGCGGTGGACATTTTCGGCCGGATCGTAGGCGGCGACGGCGCCGTCCAGCCCTCGCGCCGCGATCACCGAAATCTCGCCCTCGAACGGCACGAAGCTCTCCAGGATCAGCGGTACATTGCCCATCGCCTCGCAGGTACCGGCGAAACCGCCGGCTTCCATGTTGCGGAAGACGCGCTGGCCCTTGCCGTCGTAGCCCATGCGGCGTGTCTTCAATATGCCACTGCCGCCGAATGCTTTCAGCGCCGCCGTCAGCTCGTCGTCATTGTCGACGGGGCGGAAATCCGCCGTGGCAATGCCGATGCCATTGAGGAACGTCTTCTCGCTTATCCTGTCTTGCGCCACATCAAGCGCGCGCGCCGGCGGATAGACCGGAACCTTGGTGGCCAGTGCGCTCGCAGCCGCAACCGGCACGTTCTCGAACTCGTAGGTGATGACGGAGCTTGCCGCAGCCAGCTCGGCAAGAGCGGCCGGGTCGTCATAGGCAGCCGTTATCTGCCGGTTGGCGACCTGTGCTGCCGGGCAATCCGCTTGCGGCTCCAGCACCACCGTGCGGTAGCCAAGGCGAGCGGCCGCCATCGCCAGCATGCGGCCGAGTTGGCCGCCGCCAATGATGCCGATTGTCGATCCGGCGGGCAGTCTCACGCTGCATCCGTCGGTTCGACCGCGACCTTGGCGGTCTGCGAGGCGCGCCAGGCATCCAGCCGCGTCGCAAGCTTGTCGTCGTAAAGCGCGAGCACGGCGGCAGCCAGAAGTGCAGCGTTGGTCGCACCGGCCTTGCCGATGGCCAGCGTTCCGACGGGAATGCCGGCCGGCATCTGGACGATGGAGAGCAGCGAATCCTGCCCCGAGAGCGCCTTCGATTCCACCGGCACGCCGAACACCGGCAGCGGCGTCATCGCCGCGGTCATGCCGGGCAGGTGCGCCGCACCGCCGGCGCCGGCGATGATCACCTTGTAACCGGCAGCCTTGGCGCCCTTGGCGAAATCATAGAGACGGTCGGGTGTGCGATGCGCGGAGACGATCAACCGCTTGTGCGGGATGCCGAGCGCCTCCAGCGTTTCGGCCGCATGGCGCATGGTTGCCCAGTCGGACTGGCTGCCCATGATGATGGCGACATCGGCGCGTTGATCGTCCAAGTCCGTGCTCCCCGGCGACAAAGGCGCGCCTTAGCGGAATTCGCGCGAAGCCGCAAGGATAGGCGGCCGCCGGTGCCGTTTGGCAAGACGGAAAGTGGGTCCTCCGGAGTCCAGGCGTCAGATGCTGCCGCGCTCGGCCTCGGGTGTCGAAACCAGCAAGGCCGAAGCGGCGTTGGCCGCGGTGACGGCGGCCAGCATGGCCTCTCCACGGGCAAGTGCGGCGGCCAGCGCACCAACGAATTCATCGCCCGCGCCATGCGTGCTGACGACCTTGACCGGGATGGCCGGCAACGCGAAGGCGGCACCGGTCCGGTCGCAACAAGCGACGCCCTCGCCGCCCGCCGTCACAATTGCGGTTGGGCAGAGTTCGACCAGAAGTCGCGCCGCTTGCGCGGCACCTTCCAATGTTTCGACCACAGCCAGACCGGTCAGGAATTCCGCCTCGATGGCGTTGACCACCAGGATGTCGACGAGCACGATCAGTTCACTGGAGAGTTTGCGCGCGGGGGCGGCATTGAGCAGGACGCGGCAGCCATGTCTCTTCACCGCGCGTGCGGCGGCAATGTTGGCGGCCCCAGGTATCTCGTTCTGCAAAAGCAGTACGGACGTTTGTGCCACTACCTTGGAAGCAGCCGCGATGTCCCTGTCGCCAAGCGTGAGATTGCTGCCCGAAACGATCACCGCGCCGTAGTCGCCGCTTTCGTCGAAGATCGCCACGCTCATGCCGGACCCGGCGCCCGGCGCCAGCCGAACGAAGCGACGGTCGACGCCGGCACGATCGAGATTGGCCAGTAGCGCCCTGCCGAAATCATCGTCGCCAACGGCGCCGATCATCGCCACGCGCATACCGGCCCTTGCCGCCGAGACCGCCTGGTTGCCGCCCTTCCCGCCGCATTTCGGGTGCCAGGCATGGCCGGTCACCGTTTCGCCCTTGCGCGGGCGGTCGGGCGCGTCGACCATGATGTCATAGTGCAGGCTGCCGAACACGGTGACCAGCGGCGGTATCCTCATGAGCCCCGGTCTTTTCTTTTCGATGCCACCGCCGACATGGTGCGGCCGAGATTGCGTTCCGCCGCCTGGTAGTCGCGCTGCGCCACCGCCACGAACAACGCGTCGAGGATGTTGAGCTGGGCGATGCGGGCCGCCGCGTTCTCTCCCATCAGCGGCGAGCCCTGCGCGGTGGAGCACAGCACAATGTCGGCGACACCGGCCAACGGCGAATTGTTGTAGTTGGTGATGGCAAGCGTGCGTGCGCCGTTCCTGCGGGCAAGCTGGATGGCGTCGATGACGGCCGACGTGTTGCCGGAGTGCGAGAAGCCGACGGCGATGTCGTCTGGGCCGAGCAGCGAGGCCGACATCAGCATCATGTGCGAGTCATCAAAGACATTCGTGCGGATGCCGATGCGCAGGAATTTGTGAGACACGTCGCGCGCGATCTGCGCCGAACCGCCGACGCCGTAGAAGTCACGATTCCCGGCGCGGTACAGAAGATCGGCGGCGCGGTCGAAATCCTCGATGTTGAGGATGGCCAGCGTCTCCTCCAGCGCCTGGATGGAGGTGCGGAACACCTTCTGCACGATCTCGGCCGAACTATCGTCCGACGACAGTTCCTGGTGCATCTCCGCGGTCGGCAGGCGGCTGTATTCATAGACGGCGGTGCGGAAGTCGCGATAGCCGGAGAAGCCAAGCTTCTTGGCGATCTTGACGACCATCGCTTCCGACACACCGGATTCCTCGGCGATCCGCTTCAGCGGAATGCTCTCGTCGAAGCCGCGTCGGCCAAAGACCGTTTCCACCACCTTCGCCTCCAGCGGTGTGAGATGCGGCATCATCATGCGGATGCGCGGTCCCACCGCTTTCAGGTCCAGCCCGCTCAAGGTCATCCACGCCCCCTCGTCATACGTCAGGCCCGAGCATGATTTCCTGTATGATGGCCTGCGACGTCACCGCGTCCTGGCGCTCGATGGCGGCGGACAGCCGGTTGTCCTGGTCGATCCGGTCGACGACCCGCAGCATGCGCTTGACGGTGGCAATATTGACCTCGCACTCATGCACCGGATCGAGACCCGTCATGTCGGGAAAGGTGTCGAAATAGATAGCGCCGGCGTAGCCGTCTCTGCGGATTTGCCGGAGCAGTTCGATTGTCTGCAGCGTATGCACGGCGCCGACCATCAGGCCGTCGTCGCGTTTGGCGTAGCCGTCATTGAGATGCACGCCGAGCAGCTTGCTGTGGCGCGCCACCAGGGCGGCGGCGAAGGCCGGCTGCTCGTCGGCGTAGAGCACATGGGCGAAATCGAGCGTGACGCCGAGATTGGGCAGTCCGACATCGCGGATTGCCAGCAAGGTCGTCGCCGCATCCGGCATCAGGCTGTAGGAGCGCGGCTCGTTTGGCTTGTACTCCAGGCTGATCTGGCAGCCGGGGTCATGCGCGGCTACTTCACGAATTCCGTCAATTTCGTGTTGCCAGAGTGTCGCATAGTCGGCCTGGAAGGCGTAATCGAAGCCATCCTGTCCGAGCCACAGCGTCATCAGGCTGGCGCCGGCCTCGCGCACGGCGTCGATGCCGGCCTTGGTCAGGTCGATGGCTTCGCGGCGCACTGCCGGATCCGGATTGGTGAAGGCGCCGAGCTTGAAGGCCGGGTTGGAGTAGTAGCGCATGGCGAAGCCATTAATGGAAAGGCCAAGGTTGCCCAAGTTTCGCGCGATTTCAGCCGGCCTTTCGCTGACATGGTCGGGGAAATTCAAATCGAGGTCGGTCAGCCCGGCAACCCTGGCAGCGCGCGCTGCCATCTGCATCAGTGACGGCTTGCCGGTGAGATCCGGCCATTCGGCCTGCGGCTGCGAGGCAAAGGAATTCAGGCGCGTGGCGAAACGATTGGCTGTCATGATTGACCCTTCAACGTTCATAACTTCACACAAGCAAAGATATTTGTAAAGTTATTGGTGCGAGGGCGTTAGAGCGACGGTCAGGCCGCAATCCCGGCCCGGCCGAGCCACGCAAACGCGGGCCGGGAAGCGGCGATTTCTTGACTGGCCCCGTGGGTCGGAGAATCTGTCAGGGCGGTGGCGGGATCAGTGACGAGGCTGGATCTCCTCACACCGCCGCCTTGCGGAAGCGGGCGACGAAGTCGTCGAGTTCGGGGCGCTCCATGTCGGAGATCGCCCAGTAGGAGAACGCGCCGTCGCTCCAGTGCACCAGCGAGAAGCCGCCTGACGAGAGATCGTCAGGTGCTGTGGTGCCGCCGCCCTGCTGCGGTTCGGCGACCAGCGTGATCAGATGCTCGCGGTGGCGGTAGACCAGCGCCGGTACCGGCCGGTCGGCGATCACCTCGACTCGGCCGCCGATCAATGCGTAGCCATCCTGGGCGAGGTCCGGCGCCGGCGGCGACACGCCGATCCGAGCATCTAGCCACGGCTTCACCGTGTGGCGGTCGGACGAGACGATGTCGATCGGACTCGCCGCAAGCAGGCTGCGGCGATGGCCGCTGGCGACCGCCGCGGCAAAGCTGTCGGACGCGCTGTTGACCATCACCCATTGTGTCGCGCCGCTTGCCAGCACGGCGCTGATCATGATCGACGCTGCCATGGCACGCCAGTCGAACGAGCCGAAGCGGCGTGGCCTAGGCAGGACCCGCGTCTGCGACGGGCGTGTCTCGGCGTTTCGCCTCTGGCCTGCACCGGTCGGGATAATCAACCCCGGTTGCGCCGGCGGCGCGCCCTGCTGCGGCTCCGCCGGATCGTCTTGCGTCTGTTGTGCCGTGGCTGCAACGCCGATCGCCGCGATGCGGGCCTGAAAGGCATCGCTGACATCGGGGCGCGGCAAGCGGTTCACCGCCGCATGCAAGGCGACGATGCGAGCGTGTTCGGCGGCAAGCTGCGGGTCGGCGGCGATGCGCCGCTCCACCGCCAGTGCCGCAGCCGCGTCGAGCTCGCCATCAATGAGGGCATGGATCATCAGCCTGATACCTTCGGGATCGTTGGGCAGTCCGTCGTCATGGTTGGTCATGGCGCTCTCCCCAGTTCAGACACAAGCAGGCCGCGGGCACGGGCCAGCCGCGACATGACGGTGCCCATCGGCACGCCGAGCATCGCCGCTATCTCGCGATAGCTGAGGCCGTTGATATCGCGCAGCACCAGCGTCTCGCGATACGGCTGCGGCAGTGCCGCGATCGACGCCTCCAGTGCCGCCGTGTCGGCCTTGGCGATCAGGCTCGCCTCCGGACCGTCTTCGTCCGGCAGCCTGGTACCGTGCGCCGCTGCCATCTCGTCGAGATCGCCGAGGTCGCCGACGGCCAGCATGGCGCGCGGCCGGTTGCGCGACATCCAGGTGTAGGCGGTGTTGCGCACGATGGTCAGCAGCCAGGCGCGGGCATTGCCGCCGGCATAACCGGCAATGCCGGCATGTGCTTTCACGCAGGCTTCCTGCACAACATCCTCGGCATCGGCGGCATTGCCGGTCAGCCAGCGGGCGAGCGCAAGCGCATCGCCGAGATGGGGCAGCACCACCTCACCGAAGCGCTCGGCCAGGGCCTTCTCGCTCAACACCGCAGCATGATCCGGCACTCCGGGAAGGTTCTGCCATGCGCCCTCAAGGCGCGACGGTGATCTTGCCCTGCATGTGCGGGTGGAGCCCGCAGAAATAGGCAAAGTCGCCTGCTTTGGTGAAGGTGAATTCATATGTGTCACCGGTGTCAAGCGCCTTGGGGGAGGGTCTGACGACGATCATGCGCTCCGGCGCGAGACGACAGCTGGTGCCATGGTCGCTGTCATCCTCGCAATGATGGGGCATGTCAGGCTCCTCAACGCCTGCAACGGCGTATGTCGAGGAGACTTGTTCCAGTGACGGTTTATTCCCGCCGGGTGCAAATGCGGCTGTTCACAGTCGCGTGATCAGCCGGTCGTAGCCGGTGCATTTTTGGATGTATGTCGGTTTGGCGCTCAATCCGGCCAGCGCAAAGAGCCGGACGAATCCTTGCGGGCTGGCTTCATGGCGTCGACGGGCCGGTCGGCCGCGGTCAATACGGCTCGCAGCCGTTCGGCAACGATCTCCGCTTCGCCGGGATGCAGATTGCACGGGTCGAGGAAGAAATGGCCGCGTTCCACCTCGTGGTTGCGCACAATGATGGGCGGCGGGCCTGCGGCCAGAGCCGAGGCGAGGCCGGCGGCGGTGAACCGGCTCTCGGGCGACACGAAGATCTGCAGCCGGTCGAGCGGATTGGCGGTCGGATCAGGGATTATCTGCGCGACGATGCCCGGCAGGCCCTGCAACGTGTCCTTCCACAGGTTGAGGGCTGCTTCTTCACGCCGGCGGATGCCGGCATGGTCACGCTTTTCCCAGGCTTCCAGTGCCGCCATGGTGCCGGCGATGCTTTCCTTGCCGACCTTCATGGCGCGTGCGACGCCACGGTTCTGCAGATAGGCGGCGCGCACCAGATCCTTGCGCCCGGTGACGATGCCGCTGGTCGGTCCGCTGAGGAATTTGTGTCCGCTGTAGATGACGATGTCGGCGCCGCGCTCCAGGAAGCCGCGCAGATCATATTCGGAAGCGGCGTCGACAATCACCGGGACGCCCCTGGCGTGGCAGATTTCGCAGAATTCCTCCAGCGACAGCATGCCGTACTGCACGGTGTGGTGCGCGACGACATAGAGGCCCGCCGCCGTGCGGTCGCGGATCGCGTCGCGCACATGATAGTCCTGGGTCACGCTGACCGTGCCGGCGGGAATGGTCCTTGCTCCGGCCAGCCGGATCGACTGGTCGATCGGCGCGCCGTAATTGACGATATGACCGAGCTGGACGATGACTTCCGACTTGAGATCCTCGGTGTCGTCCGGCAGGCGCTCGATGGCGAGCAGGTTGGTCCCGGTCATCGCGCCGGCGATCGCCATGGTGATGCCGCTGGCGCAGCAAGCGGTGATGAAACCGGCCTCGCCGCCGGTGAGGCGGGCAACGACCGTGCTTGCGGCGCGCTGCAGATCGTCCATCTCCACCCATTGCGAGGCTATTTCAGCCATGGCGCTGATCGCTTCCGGGACGATGATCGATGCGCCAAGCGCGGTCATCGTGCCGGAGACATTGATGATCGGGCGAAGGCCGAGCCGTTCGCGGATGGTGGTGTTGGAGCCGTCGGCGGAATAGGTGTTCATTTCTCGGATTCCATTTCTAAAGGTCAGGCGGCGATCTCGACAACCGCCTCGATTTCAACGGTGATATTTCCGGGCAAGGAGCCGACCCCGATCGCCGAGCGGGCATGACCGCCAATATTGTCGAAGACATCGGCGAACAGGTCGGAACAACCGTTGACCACCTTTGGGTGATCGCTGAAGGTCGGTATCGCGTTGACGAAGCCGAGCAGCTTGACGATGCGTACGATGCGACCGAGGTCGCCGGCGGCTGCGTGCATGACGGCGAGGAGATTGAGGCCAGTGAGGCGGGCATGCTGATAGGCCTCCTCGACGGTGACATCGTCTCCCACCTTGCCGGTGAACAGCGTGCCGTCGGCCCGCAGTGGTCCCTGACCGGACAGGAAAATCAACCGCCCGCTTTCGGCATGGGTGACGAAGTTGGCGATCGGGGTCGGCGGCTCGGGCAGCGTCAAGCCGAGTTCGGCGAGCCGGATGTAGGGCGTCATCAAATGCTCCTTGCGAACAGCTTTCGCTGTCCAGTGTCAGAAATGCGAGGCGCGGAAGCGCGCCAGGAAAGTGCGGAGGCGCTCGTTGGTGGTCTCTGCCGCGAGAATCTCCTTCGGTGGGCCGACGGCGCTGACGCCACCATCGGCCATGAAGACGATGCGGCTCGAAGCATCGCGGGCGAAGGCCATCTCATGTGTCACCATCAGCATGGTCATGCCGTCCTCCGCGAGGCTGCGCACGACGGCCAGCACTTCGCCGACGAGTTCGGGATCGAGCGCCGAGGTTATCTCGTCAAGCAACAGGATCTTCGGCTCCATAGCCACCGCCCGCGCAATGCCGACGCGCTGCTGYTGGCCGCCTGACAGTTCGGCGGGGAGGCTGTCGGCCTTGTGGGCGAGGCCGACGCGGCCGAGCCAGTGCTCGGCGATCGAGCGCGCCTCGGCTTCGCTTTTTCCACGCACCTTGCGCAGCCCGAGCATGATGTTGCCGGCCGCCGTCAGGTGCGGAAACAGGTTGAAGCTCTGGAACACCATCCCGGTTTCGGCACGCATCGCGGCGAGATCTCGTTCGCTGCGGCGCTGACGGGTTCCCGGGTCGCGGAAGCCCACCTCCTTGCCGTCGATGCGGATCGAGCCGCTGTCGTAGCTTTCCAGGAAGTTGACGCAACGCAGCAGCGTCGTCTTGCCGCTGCCCGAGGGGCCGATGACCGTCACCACCTCGCCGCGCGCCACCTCCAGGCTGACCGAACGCAGGACCTGGACGGCGCCAAAGGATTTGGAAACGTCGCGGACGTCGAGAAGGGCCGGCGTGTCGTTCGAACTTGTGGACATTGCTATTCCCGGATGAAGGAGAAGCGCCGCTCGAGCCGCCGGCTGGCGAGCGAAAGGGCATAGTTGACCGCGAAGTAGATGAGCGCACCGAGGATATAGAGCGGCATGGCCTCGTAGGTGCGGCCGATGACCTGGTTGATGGCCTGCATCAGGTCGGTGATGCCGAGCAGCGACACCAGTGCGCTGCCCTTCACCGCATCGGTGACGCCGTTGATCCAGGGTGGCAGGAAGCGCCTGAACGCCTGCGGGAAGATGACGTAGGCCAAGCGCTGGCGAAAGGTCAGCCCGATCGCCATCGCTGCTTCCGACTGCCCTTTCGGGATCGAGCCGACCGCACCCCTGAGATACTCGATGACCTGCGCCGTCTTGAACAAAGTGAGAGCAAGCACGGCGGCCCAGAACGACGGCAGATGAAGCCCGATCGCGGGCAGGCCGTAATAGACGAAGAACATCAGCACAAGGATCGGAATGCCGCGGATCGTGTCGCTGAAGATGCGTACCGCCCAGCGCAGCGGCGCGGGACCATAAACCAGGCCGACGCCGAGCAGGACGCCGGCGATGAGCGACAGGACCACGACCAGAAGCGACACCCACAAGGTCAAGGCAAAGCCCTGGGCGAGAAACGGTAAGGCATAGGCGATCTGGGTGAGCATGTCAGCGCGCCGCCCTGAATCGGCGCTCGACGAGCCGCAGCCCGAAAAGCAGCGCGTAGCCGGTCAACAGGTACATCGCCGTCGTCACCAGGTAGACCTCGACGATGCGGAAGGTGTTGAAATTGATCCACTGGGCGCCGTAAGTCAGCTCTGGCACCGAAATGACCGAGGCTATCGAAGTGTCCTTGAACAGCGAGATGAAGGTGTTGGAGAGAGCCGGCAAGGTGATGCGCAGCATGGTCGGCAGGCGCACATGGACCAGTCGCTGCCATGGCGTCAGGCCAATCGCCTTGCCGGCGTCAAGCTGCCCACGCGGGACGGCTTCGAGCCCGGAGCGGAACACCTCGACCAGATAGGCGCCGCTGTAGACCGACAGCGTCAAGATGAACGAGGTCGGGGCGCTGTAGGCAAGATCGACCACCGTCGGCAGGCCGTAGAACACCAGATAGACAAGCAGGATCAGCGGCACGTTGCGGATGAATTCGACGTAGGCGGCGATGATGGTGCGTACCACGCGCCCGGCCGACACGTACCAGACCGCCAGAACCAGGCCGATGACGATGCCGATGGCAATCGAGATGATGGCCAGTTCGAGACTGAGCAGCAGTCCGCCCCACAGCTTGTCGAAATGCCGCCAGATCAGGTTGAAATTCAGGGCATAGCCCATGCGTCAGCCTCAGTGCGAAGGGCCGTCGGGGAGAAGCTGGCGGAAGGGCGCTGAATGCCGCCCTTCCGCCAACTGGATCAGATAACCGGAAAACCGGGATGGCGAGCCGGCGGCTCCTGTCCGAAGTAATCCTTGAATGCCGCGTCGTAGAGCGCCGTTTCGTGACCGAACATGGCGATGGTGAAAGTCTGATTGACGAAGGTCAGCCAGTCGAGATCGCCTTGCCGGAGTGCCGCACCGTACAGCATCGAGAACCAGCTCTTGCCGGCGTCGAAGTATTTGTCCGGATTGCGCGAGGCAAGCCAACGCACGGTCGAAAGATCGACCGCGGCAGCGTCGACACGCTTGGCTTCCAGTGCTTGCAACACGTTGGCCTGGGTGTCGATCTGCATCACCTGCGACTGCGGCAGAGCTATGTGCACCGATGCTTCGGCATCGACGTTCTGCAAGATGGAGACGCGTGTCGCCGAACCAGCGGCAAGCAATTTGTCGAAGGTCTTGTTCTCGGCGGTGGGAAGGGTCAGCAGCGCGACGCCTTCGACATAGTAAGGCCGGGAAAAGTTGATGAGCTGCGAGCGCTGGGCGCTCATCGTCATGAACTGGATGGTGATGTCGACCTTGTTGGTGGTGACGTTCGGAATGCGCTGCGCCGGATCCTGCATGACGAACTCGACCTTGGTCGGATCGTCGAAAAGGCCCTTGGCAAGGATACGTCCCATGGTGATGTCCATGCCGACCAGTTCGCCGGCATCGTTTTCGAAGTGCCAGGGCGCATTGGTGCTGCCAGTGCCGACGATCAGTTTGCCGCGGTCGAGCACGGTGCGCAGCAGGCTGTCGGATGCTGCCTGAGCGGCAGCCTTCTGGGCATCGACGGTTGCAAGCACGCCAGCCGTGGCCAGTCCCGCCATTCCAAATTTCAGAAAATCACGTCTTCCGGATGTGTCGTTCACGGCGACCTCCTTTCGTGTTGTGTTCCCCTATGCACAGGAAATTCACGCATCGTCGATTTTCACAGCGATTGTCTCTTACAAGAGACGTATGTATCCTGTACAAGACAGATACTAGCATCAGGAATCGACAATGCAAGACGGCAATGCCCCAGCAGTTTCAGCCGACGAGAAGATTTCGGGCTCCCGCGAAAAAGGCCTCAACCGGGTCCTCGAGATCCTGGAATTTCTGCACACGACGCAGCGCGCGATCGGCATTGGCGATCTTGCCAAGGGGGTGAACGCACCCCGCTCGACGACCTACACGCTTGTGCGGTCGCTGGTGGATGCCGGCCTGCTGGAAATGGCCGGCGACGGCAATCGCGTCTATTTCGGCAAGAAGCTCTATCTCTACGGAATGGATTATGTGCGGGGCAACGACCTCTTGAGGCGCGGGCGTCAGGAGGTCGACAATCTGTCGCGCGAAACGGGCGAGACCTCGGAACTGTGTATGCTGCAGAGTGGCCGCTATACGATCGTCCATTCAAGCCCGGGCACCAGGCCGTTCCGCATCAGCTCCGCCACCGGCCTGCAGATACCGCTGCCCTGGACCGCTTCGGGACGGCTCCTGCTGGCGGGCTTCCAACAGGCCCAGATCGAAGACATGGTGTCCGAAGACGATCTCGTCCTGCCGGACGGCCGCAGACTGCTTCTCAATGACTTCATCGCCGACATAGCGAAAGCCGAAGCCACAGGCTATTGCGTCACCTCGGGCCTTGTCGATGCCTATACGAAATGCCTCGCCGCGCCCGTCTTTTCAGGACCTGGCAAGGTCGAGGCGACGATGTGCCTGGTGGTCCCCATCGACACGTCCGAGGAGCGGACCGGTAGTCTCATCGGTCTGCTGCGCGACCGCGCCGCCAGGCTTTCGATCGCCGGATAGGCGCAAAGCGATCAGGATCGACCCCGGCTCCGCCTTCTTACGCAATGATGTCGGGGATGATCTTGTCTTCCAGCGCCATCAGCCGGTCCTTGAGGAACAGCTTCTTCTTTTTCATGCGCTGGATCTGCAGCGGGTCGCAGTTCGTGGCGATCATTGCGTTGATCGCCGCATCGAAATCGGCGTGTTCCTGCTTCAGCCGGGAAAATTCGAGGCGAATATCGGCCTGTTCCTGATCGGACATTCTCTACCGTCTGCACGTCTGCGGCGCCCAAAAACTGGGCCTGATTGGGCGGGACCGGCAACTTCTGCCGCTGGCGCGCAGCCCATACCACATTTCACATTGTCGTGGAATGCTACCACGCAGCATTCGACATCGCCGCCGGATGGTGGCACAGTGTCATTGTGCCGTCACAGAAGCGAACCTGCGGTGGACGCGCCGTGACGGTTGCAATCGAGGAAAACCATGAAAGGGAGAACCAATCATGTCTCTTGCTTCCCATCTTGATGAGTTGCAGCGGAAACACGGCGACATCGAGCGCGAGATTGATGACGCGATGAACCACCCGTCGGTAGACGACCTCGAAATCGTGAATCTGAAGCGACGCAAGCTGGCACTCAAGGACGAGATTGAAAAACTGAGAGCACAACCGACCACGCATTGATGCCCTCCTGATATAGACGATCACGATCCACGGCCTTTTGCCGGCGGCAGCTGTCGCCGGTGTGGTGGATTTTGATTTCCAGCGCGGCGATCGCCCAGGTTGGACTTCCGTTCAGGTCAATTTTCGCTTCGGCCGTCGCCGGATCACCGATTGTTTTTGATCCCGGCGGCGAGCCAAATGCGGCCAGTGGCGACCTGTCGCCATTGACAAGCCATCTTTGCTCCTCCACCTCATGCCCGGACTTTAGCGCATCGGCCCGGGGCGTTTGTGTGCGTCCGGTGGACGCATGGCGCTCCAGAGACAAAAGGCTGCCGGGCATGACCGGATATTTTTCCTCTCCCTTCCCCCGCCGCACCTCGGTCGGCGTCGATGTCGGCGGCGTGGTCGTCGGCGGCGGCGCGCCGGTTGTCGTGCAGTCGATGACCAACACCGATACGGCCGATGTCGACCAGACGGTTGCGCAAGTTGCGGCGCTGCACCGCGCCGGCTCCGAGATCGTGCGCATCACCGTCGATCGCGACGAGAGTGCTGCGGCCGTGCCGCGCATCCACGAAAGGCTGGCGCGGCTCGGCGTCGACGTGCCGCTGGTCGGCGATTTCCACTATATCGGCCACAAGCTTTTGGCCGACCATCCGGCCTGCGCCGAGGCGCTGGCCAAATACCGCATCAATCCGGGCAATGTCGGCTTCAAAGACAAGAAGGATCGGCAGTTCGCTGCGATCGTCGAGATGGCGATCAAATATGACAAGCCGGTGCGCATCGGCGTCAACTGGGGTTCGCTCGACCAGGAGCTTTTGACCCGGCTGATGGACGATAACCAGACCAAGGGCTTTCCGCTGACGGCGCAGGAAGTGACGCGCGAGGCGATCGTGCAGTCGGCCATTCTCTCGGCCGAAATGGCGGAAGAGATCGGCCTTGGCCGTGAAAAAATCATCCTGTCGGCCAAGGTCAGCGGCGTGCAGGACCTGATCGCCGTCTATACCGAACTCGCCACACGCTCCAACCACGCTCTGCATCTTGGCCTGACCGAGGCCGGCATGGGCTCGAAAGGCATCGTCGCCTCGTCCGCCGCCATGGGCATCCTGCTCCAGCAAGGCATCGGCGACACCATTCGTATCTCGCTGACGCCGGAGCCGAACGGCGATCGCACGCGTGAAGTGCAGGTGTCGCAGGAACTGTTGCAGACGATGGGGTTCAGGCAGTTCGTGCCGATCGTCGCGGCCTGTCCGGGCTGCGGCCGAACGACCTCCACCGTGTTCCAGGAACTTGCCCAGAACATCCAGGCGGATCTCAGGAAGAACATGCCGGTGTGGCGCGAAAAATATCCCGGCGTCGAGAACCTCAAGGTCGCGGTGATGGGTTGCATCGTCAACGGCCCGGGCGAGTCCAAGCATGCCGATATTGGCATCTCATTGCCCGGCACCGGCGAGACTCCGACGGCGCCTGTCTTCGTCGACGGCAAGAAGGCAGCGACGCTGCGCGGGTCGTCGATCGCGGCGGATTTCGAGAAAATGGTCGCAGACTATATCGAGCAACGGTTTGGTCGCGGCAAGGCTGCGGCCGAGTAGGCGCCATGCAGCGTTTCCTGTGGGTGGCGCTGATCTTGCTGTGCGGAGTGGGCTGGTCGACGCTGGTTCAGGCAGACCCACCGCAATCCGCCAAACAGCGGCTCATCGACAAGGTCTGCACCCTGATCCAGGCCCATGCCGACCAGAACGGCTTGCCCAGGGATTTCTTCGCTCGGCTGATCTGGAAGGAAAGCCGCTTCGATCCCAACGCCGTCAGTCCGGTCGGCGCCGAAGGCATCGCCCAGTTCATGCCGGGCACCGCCAAGATGCGCGGCCTTGCCAACTCCTTCGACATCAACCAGGCGATCCCTGCCTCGGCGAGATATCTCGCCGAGATGAAGGGTGCCTACGGCAATCTCGGCCTGGCGGCTGCCGCCTACAATGCCGGCGAAAGCCGGGTGTCGCGCTGGCTCGGTTCCGGCGGCTTCCTGCCGATGGAGACCGAGAGCTACGTATTCGACATCATGGGCGAGCCGGTCGATAAGTTCACCGATCCGGCCTATGCCGGAAAGGTCGAGCCGCTCGATCAGAAGGCGGATTTTGCCGTTGCTTGCCGCAGGCTGCCGGTGATCATGTCGCAGACCGTGGCAATGGCTTCGATCAACATAAAACCATGGGGCATCCAGGTGGCCGGCAACTTCCGCCGCAGCGCCGCGATCAGTCAGTGGCTGCGGGTAAGGAGCCGCTTCCCGGCCTTGCTCAGCGACCATGATCCGGTGGTTAGCCGGGTGCGCACGCCAATCGGCCGGCGCGGCATCTACGCGGTCAGGATCGGTGTCGACGACCGCGCCGCTGCCAATGTCATCTGCCAGAAATTGCAAAGCGTCGGCGGAGCGTGCGTGGTGGTGCGCAACCGGTAGTCTGACCCGTGGCGGGCAAGATGTTCTGGCCGAAAAGGGGGCGATGACGTGAAAGCCAGCATCATTCTGCTCAATGGCGTCGGCAGTGCAGGCAAGAGCTCCATCGCAAGGGCGTTGCAACAGATCACCGCCGCGCCCTTCCTGCATGTCCAGATGGACACTTTCATCGAGATGCTGCCAGACGCCTTGCAGGACCATGAGGATGGCTTTTCGTATGAGACCGTCCGGCAGGACGGCAAGCCTGCGGTCGTGATCAGGACCGGATCGGCGGGGGCGCGGACCCTGCGCGGCATGCGCCACGCCATCGCCGCACTGGCTGGGCAAGGCAACAACCTCATCGTCGACGAGGTGCTTTGCAACGGCGAAATGTCCGAATATCTCGAACTGCTGTCGGCCTTCGACCTCCATGTGGTTGCTGTCCTGGCGCCGCTGGAGGTGCTGGAGGCGCGCGAAGCCCAGCGTGCCGATCGGCTGCCGGGCCTGGCGCGCTGGCAATATGGGCGCGTGCACGAGAACATTCGCTACGACCTCGAAGTCGACACCAGCGTGCTGACCTCGCAGGAATGTGCCCGTCGCATCCAGCAAAGATTTCAGCTATAGCGCGACCATTCTTGCCAGGGGCGACAGCCTTCCCACCGACGAACCGCGAGAGCCGTGACATGTTTGACGGATACATCATCTGCGGCACCCCGAGGACCGGAAGCACTTTGCTGTGCAAGCTTCTGGCGTCCACGAAGACGGCTGGCAATCCTCACTCATTTTATCGGCGGCAGGATTTGTCGGAGTGGGCCGAAGAGTGGGGCCTGCCCGGTCGCGACACGATGAGCGAGCTCGACTTCAATGCCGCCTATCTCAAGGCGGCGATCGCCAATGGCAGGGGTGGGACAGGCATTTTCGGTCTTCGTCTGATGCGGGAAAACCTGGATGAGCTTTCAACGATCCTCGACCAGGTTTTCCCAAAACTTCCATCGGACAGAGCGCGGTTCGAGAAAGCATTCGGCCGTGTTCTCTACATGCATCTCTCGCGTGAGAACAAGCTTGCGCAGGCTGTCTCTCTGGTCAAGGCAGAGCAAACCGGTCTTTGGCATATCGCTCCCGACGGAACCGAGATCGAAAGGGTCGCACCCGCGAAAGAACCGCAATATGATTTCGAGCGGCTCAAACGTGAGGTCACGGAGCTCGAGGCCTATGATGCCGCCTGGAACATTTGGTTCGTAGAGCAAGGCATAATTCCGCTGCGGCTTGGCTACGAGCGTCTTGCCGCCGACCCGGCCGCGACATTGCTAGACATCTGCGGAGCCTTGGGCGTTCAAGCGCCGATCGCCGATGACATAAAGCCAGGTGTTGCAAAGCTCGCCGACGAGACGAGCCTTGACTGGATGCGCCGCTATCATCTGGACGCCGCCGCCTGACGTGCCGATGACTGCGAGCTAAGCCGTCTTCGCCACCACCGTCTCGCTGAGCCAGGTGCCGATCTTGGTGCCGAGGCGGTCGGGTGAAACCGGCTTCGGCAAATAGTCGTCCATGCCGGCCTCGATGCACTTGTCGCGATCGCCCTTCAGCGCGTGCGCGGTGACGCCGATGATCGGGATGTGAGTGCCCGACGAGGTCTCCATCGCACGAATGGCGCGGGTCGCTTCGTAGCCGTTCATCTCCGGCATCGAGACGTCCATCAGGATAAGCCTGGGGCGCAGCGCCCGGTACATCTCGACCGCCGTGCGGCCGTTGCCGGCGATGCGATAGCTGAGGCCAAGGCCGTTGAGGATCTGGCCGAAAACCAACTGGTTTACGTCGTTGTCCTCGGCAATGAGGATGTCGATCGGACCGTTCAGCGTAGCCGTCGATTCCGGTGCTGCGGCAACCGGTATCGCCGGGCCCCGGATAACGGTGAAAGCGGGTGGCGCAGCCGGGGGAATCGGCACGATCGGTTCGCGGACGAACTGGGCCTTGCCGACCTGCGAGCGGGCCCTCTGGATGACCGAGATGACGGTGCCGAGCAGGACAGCGGAACGCGCCGGCTTGGTCAGGTGCGCGGCGATGCCGAAGTCGATGATCATCTTGCCGAAATCGACCTGGTCGACCGAGGTCAGCAGCACCACCGGAATGGAAGCCAGCCGGCTGTCGGACGCAATGGCCCTGGCAACATCGGCGCCGTTCATGCCCGGCATCTGGTAATCGAGGATGATGCAGTCAACGGCGGCGCCCAGCTGGAAGGCGCGATCGAGGAAGGCCAGGCCCACGGCGCCGCTTTCGGCGGCTGCACAGTCGAAGCTCCAGCTTCTCAGCTGCTCGAGCAGGATCTCGCGGTTGACCGGATTGTCGTCGATGACAAGTACGCGCGCGCCGGTGACGTCGACCGGCACGATTTCGTCGCGCGCCACGGCATGGTGCGCCGGCAGGGGCACCGCAAACCAGAACACCGAGCCGCGCCCGATCTCGCTCTCGACGCCGATCTTGCCCGCCATCAGATCGACGAGGCGCGCGGCGATGGCGAGGCCGAGGCCGGTGCCCTCGTGGCGGCGGGTCGACGACCCGTCGACCTGGGCGAATTTCTCGAAAACGTTCTGCAGTTTTTCGGCCGGTATGCCGATGCCTGTGTCCTCGACGCGGACCTTGAGCTGGACCACGTCGTTGACGATCTCGCCGCCGACATCGATCAGCACGTGACCCTTTTCGGTGAACTTCACCGCATTGCCGAGCAGGTTGGTGACGATCTGCCGGAACCGTCCGGCGTCGCCGACGACATAGGCCGGCAGCCGCGGGTCGACACGCACGATCAGTTCGAGGTTCTTCTCGGCGACGCGCGCCGACACCAGCGTCGCCACGTCCTCGACCGCCTCGGAGAGACGGAAGGGAGCCGGATCGAGGGTCAGCTGGCCGGCATTGATCTTGGAGAAATCGAGGATGTCGTTGATGATGGTGAGCAACGCGTTGCCGGATTTGACAATGACGTCGGTGAAGGTTTTTTGGCGCGCGGTCAGGTCGGTCTTGGCCAGCAGCTCGGCCATGCCGAGCACGCCGTTCATCGGCGTGCGGATTTCGTGGCTCATATTGGCCAGGAATTCAGACTTGGCGCGGTCGGCGGCCTCGGCCTTGAACAGGGATTCGGCGGATTCGGCAAAGGCGCGGCGGATGGCCACTTCCATCGGGCGGAAGATCCAGAAGGCGACGATGGCAAGGGCGGCGAACAGGATGCCGCTCGCCCACAGCAACAGCCTGTCGCTGGAGACATCGGCCAGATGGCGCTCGTCGTCCATGGCGGTGCGGACGCGGACCAGCATCGGTTGGGCGAACAGGTCATTCTGGTTGCGGATTTCGCGATAGCTCCATTCATCGACCTTCTGCGCCATCGACATCAGGTTGAAGTTGCGCACCATGTCGCGCGGCGACCAGAACAGGTCGCCGTTGACGGAAGCGGTTTCGAGCTCGTTGATGGTCTTGACCGAAAGGCGCGGCTTGATCGCGGCAAGCTGGGCGGTCAGCGTTTCGATCTCGCCGGTCAGGCGCTCCGAATGACCCCGCGCCGATGAGGTGAGGGCATCGCGCGTCTCCGCCCGCCATGCAGTACCGGTCGTCTCGGCAAAGCTGGTCGCGTTGCGCAGGTCGCGGGTGAAAACGACGAGGTTGCTGCTCAGCGCATCAATGTCATGACGAAAGGAATTGACCCGATCGAGCGCGATCACGATGGCGGCGGAAGCCAGCGCAAAGATCAGCAACCCTGAAATATAGCGGGCCCGGACCGAACGGATGAAGGACGAATATTCCGGCATGCGCAACCCCAACACATACGCATCATTTTAATGACCGGGATTACGCTTCATTTACATTAAAATTTCGTTCGTCGGGCGAACCATGCGCCRGCGCGTGGTTCGAACGGCTGACGGAAACGCTGTCGGCAAGTCGGCTTGATTGTATCCGGCTTGAAACAGACCACCAGCGACCCGGCCTAAGGCTGAAACGAAAGGATCATATCGATGGCCGCCAACAACTAAGCGCCCAAGAACTCAAGCACCCAGAAAGCGTTCACCACGGCCAGTTTCACCATCGCAGCCTCGAAGAGGGTGGGCGGCATCCACCTTGTTGAGAGCAAGATTTGCCGCCAAGGTTCCACGCGATGGCGGCGATCATGCTCGTGCAGAGCTCGATCGTCAGAAGCGCAAGACGCAAGCCGCTTCATCAACCGGCTGGAGGACGGCAAGACCGAGACACAGCAGATGACGCCAACCGCAGTAACGAAGTGTAACCGGGTTTCCGCTACCACTACGCTCAAACCGCGTAAGACCGTTGATTGATCGGACCAGGACTTCAACGGCCTTGCCCAATGGAAGTCGCTGCCATGGACATCGCTCCGAACAATCATACGAACAGTCATCTGATGGTGACACGGCGCTTTGCGCCTCTCTTCTGGACGCAGTTCCTTTCTGCCTTCAACGACAATTTCCTGAAGAACACGCTGGTGTTCCTTATTCTGTTCACGCTGGCGGCGGACAAGGCGGCATCACTGGTCACCCTGGCCGGTGCCGTCTTCATGGCTCCCTTCCTGCTCTTGTCAGCCCTTGGCGGCGAGATCGCCGACCGCTTCGACAAGGCCCTCGTCGCCCGTCGGCTGAAATTCACCGAGATCTCCGCTGCTGGCGTCGCGGTCGTCGGCATCGCGCTGTCGTCGATACCGGTGCTGATGGTGGCGTTGTTGATGTTCGGCATAATCTCGGCGCTGTTCGGACCGATCAAGTACGGCATCCTGCCTGATCATCTCGAGCGCAAGGAATTGCCCGGCGCCAATGCCTGGATCGAATCGGCGACCTTCGCCGCCATCCTCGGCGGCACCATCGCCGGCGGCATCGTCTCGGCCGATGGCATAGGCGTCTCGGTCTTCGGGCCGATCATGATGATCCTCGCCGTGAGTTGCTGGATCGTCAGCCGCTACATCCCGTCCACCGGTTCTGCCGCCCCCGACCTCGTCATCGACAAAAACGTCTTTCGCTCGACCTGGCGGCAGGTCAACGGATTGCGTGGCGACAAGCGGATCTGGCGCGCCGGACTGATGACGTCGTGGTTCTGGCTGATCGGGGCTATCGTCCTGTCGATCCTGCCGACCTTGATCAAGGATTCGCTCGGCGGCAACGAGATCGCCGTGACGGCCTATCTCGCGGTGTTCGCCGTTTCGATCGCCATTGGCTCGGCCATTGCCGCGTGGATGTCGCAGGGACGCATCGTGCTCTTGCCTGCACCGGTCGGCACGGCGCTGCTGGCGCTGTTTGGACTGGACCTGGCCTGGACCATCTGGAGCATGCAGCCTTCGCCCAGGACCGAGACCCTTGCCCTGTTCTTCGCCGGGCCAAACACGATCCATGTTGCGATCGACCTCGCCGGCATGGCGATTGCCAGCGCCTTCCTCGTGGTGCCGACCTTTGCTGCCGTACAGGCATGGTCGCCCGAAGCGAGTCGTGCCCGCGTCGTCGCCGCCGTCAGCATCGTCAACGCAGGCTTCATGACGGTCGGCGGCATACTCGTCGCCGCGATCCAGTCAGCCGGCGTCTCCACCGGAGCCATCCTGTTCGGCCTCGCTGCGGCCAACGCCATCGCCGCCTGGCTGATGTTGAAATACCTGCCGACCAACGCTTTCCGCGATTTTGTCTCCATCCTGTTCCGCGCCTTCCATCGGCTGGAAGTCGAGGGCATGGAGAACCTCAAGGCGGCAGGCAAGGCGCCGATCCTGGCGCTCAACCATGTCAGCTTCCTCGATGGTCCCCTGGCCTTGACCCTGACCGATGAGGAGCCGGTCTTCGCCATCGACCACACCATCGCCCAGGCCTGGTGGATGAAGCCGTTCATGAAACTCGCCCGCGCGCTGCCGCTCAACCCATCCAAGCCGATGTCGACCCGCACGCTGATCAAGATCGTTCAGGGCGGCGACCCGCTTGTCATCTTCCCGGAAGGCCGCATCACCGTCACCGGCGGCCTTATGAAGGTTTATGACGGCGCCGCCATGGTCGCCGACAAGACCGGTTCGATGGTCGTACCGGTGCGCATCGACGGGCTGGAGAAAAGCTACTTTTCACGGCTGACCTCGCAGCATGTTCGCCGCCGGCTGTTCCCAAAGGTCAAGGTGACCATCCTTGAGCCGGTAAGGCTGGAAGTGCTGCAAGACCTAAAGGGCCGCAAGCGCCGCGCCGCGGCGGGCGCTGCCCTCTATCAGGTAATGTCGGACCTCGTCTTCCGTACCCAGGACATCGACAAGACGGTGCTGGAAAAGATCATACAGACGGCGAACGAACGCGGCATGAGAGAGCTCGCCGTGCAGGATCCGGTCACCGGTTCGCTGAGCTACGGAAAACTGCTCACGGCCGCTGCGGTGCTCGGTGAGAAATTCCAGAACCTCTATGCCGGCCAGCAGACGCTCGGCATCATGCTGCCGAACGCCAACGGCTCCTGCGCGACGCTGCTCGGCGTCATGTCGGCCGGCAAGGTTCCGGCGATGATGAACTTCACCGCCGGTGCGGCCAACATCCTGTCCGCCTGCAAGGCCGCCGAAGTGCGCACCGTGCTCACTTCTCGCGCCTTTGTCGAACAGGCAAAGCTCGGTGCGGTGGTCGAGGAAATCGGCCGCTCGGTCGACATCGTCTGGCTCGACGATTTGCGCGGGTCCGTCGGCCTCAGGGACAAGCTGCTCGGCTTGCTGCGCAAGAGCACGCCACGCGCGCCGCGCAAGCCCGACGATGCCGCGGTGATCCTGTTCACCTCGGGTTCGGAAGGCACGCCGAAGGGCGTCGTGCTCACCCACCGCAACATCCTGGCCAATGCCGCCCAGGCCGCCTCGCGCATCGACTTCCATTCGGGCGACAAGGTGTTCAACGTGTTGCCGATCTTCCATTCGTTCGGCATGACGGCGGGCACGGTGCTGCCGCTGATCTCCGGCGTGCCGGTCTATTTCTACCCCTCGCCGCTGCACTACCGCATCGTGCCGGAACTGATCTACGCCTCGAACGCGACGATCATCTTCGGCACCGACACGTTCCTCGCCGGCTATGCGCGCACCGCGCACCCCTATGACTTCCGCTCGATACGTTATTGCTTTGCTGGCGCGGAGCCGGTCAAGGCAGCGACGCGCATGACCTACATGGAGAAGTTCGGCGTGCGCATCCTCGAGGGTTACGGCGTCACCGAAACAGCACCTGTGATCTCGATCAACACGCCGATGTACAACCGCTCCGGAACCGTCGGCAAAATCATGCCCGGCATGGAATATCGCCTCGATCCGGTGCCCGGTGTCGACGATGGCGGACGGCTTTTCGTGCGTGGGCCCAATGTCATGGCCGGCTATCTCAGGGCCGAGAAGCCCGGTGTGCTCGAACCACTCGAAGACGGCTGGCATGACACCGGAGACGTCGTCGCCGTCGACGACGTCGGCTTCATCACCATTCGCGGCCGGGCCAAGCGCTTTGCCAAGATCGGCGGCGAGATGATATCGCTGGCTGCTATCGAGGCGCTGGCCGGCGAATTGTGGAAAGGTTCGCTCTCTGCGGTCGCTACTGTGCCGGATGCGCGCAAGGGCGAAAAGCTGATCCTGATCACCGAGGCCGCCAACGCCACGCGCGCCGAATTCCTGACCTTCGCCAAGGCGAACGGCGCCATGGACCTGATGGTGCCGGCCGAAGTCCGCGCCGTTGCAAAAGTGCCGGTCCTCGGTTCCGGCAAGCTCGACTTCGCCGCTGTGACCAAAATGGTGCGCGGCGAAGAAGAGATGAAGATCAAGGTGGCTTGAAGCGCTTGAATATCGATTGATCTCTCAGACCGCCAGCGAGTAGCCCAGATCGCGCAATGGCAGTCGGCGCACGCGCTCTCCGGTGGCGGCGAAGATGGCGTTGCCCAGCGCGGGCGCCAGCGCCGGGAAAGCAGGTTCGCCCATGCCGGTCGGTGGATTGTCCGACTGGATGAAATAGGCATCGATCGTCATTGGTGCGAAAGGCATGCGCAGGATCGGATAGGCATTGTAATTCTGCTCCTGCACGCGGCCGTTTTCGATGTTGATCTTGAGACCCATGGCCGTTGAGAGTGCGTCGGTCGACGCTCCCTGCGCCTGGGCTTCGGACCCTGCCATGTCAATGATGGGGCCGACATCGAGCACCACCACGATGCGCGCGATCTTGATCCGCTTGTCGGTGTCCACGCTGATCTCAATCGACTGTGCGACATGGCCGGCGTGGGAATAGCACCAGGCCAGGCCCAAACCGCTCCCATTCGCCAACTTCTTGCCCCACCCGGCCTTCTCGGAGCACATCCTGATCACGTCGGTGGCCCGCTTGGGGCTGAAGTTGACGCTTTTGTCCTTGGGCGCCAGACCAGGCACGTCGCGGTTCACGGCGTCGATAAGGAAATCGACATGATCGCGGCCGGAAGCGAGCGACAGTTCGTGCATGAAGCTCTGGGCAGCGAAGACCTGGGCATTGTCGCCCGGCGCGCGCCACGCTCCGGTGGGAATCTTCAAGGGGAACATTGTCTTGGCGCGGCGCAGATTGGGCGCCTTGATCGAATATCTCAGATTGTCGGTGAGGTTGGCGCCCGTGGCTTCCTTCTTGCCGTCGGCGGTGAAGGTGATGAAATGTTCCTGCCAGGCGTCGAGCCTGCCGCCTCTGTCGATCGCGCCCTTGAACTGATGGTAGCCGGCGGGCCGGTAGAAATCGTGGGCGAAATCGTCTTCGCGGGTCCATTGCAGCTTGACCGGGGCACTGACCTTCTTGGCGATAGCCGCCGCCTCGCAGGCATAGTCATTGACCAGCCGCCGTCCGAAGCCGCCGCCGACGCGGGTCTGGTGCATCACGACTTTCTCCGGCGGAATGTCTGCAGCCTTTGCAATCAGCGGCAAGCCACGATCGGGCTGTTGGGTAGGCACCCACATCTCCATCACCCCGTCATGGTAGTGCGCCGTGGTGTTCATCGGTTCAAGCGGCACATGGGCGGCGAAAGGATACTCGTAATAGGCCTCCACGGTCTTGGCGGCATTGCCCAAGGCCCTGTCCACGTCGCCGACATTGTCGTCGGGCTTTTCCGGGAAATTTGTCGCCAGCTTCCTGGCCTGGGCCGAGAATTGCGACGTGGAGTCTTTCGAGGCCATGCTCAGGTCCCAATCCACCTGAAGCTTGTTCTTGGCCTGGAAAGCGCTCCAGGTGTCCCTGGCGACGATAGCCACGCCCGGCATCACTTCGACCGCCATGCCCGTGCCGTCCACGGCGAAGGCGTCGAGCACGCCGCGTTGCGCCTTGATCTCGTCGATGTTGAAGGATTTGACCTTGCCGCCCGCCGCCGGACATTTGGTGTAGGTCGCATAGACCATGCCGGGGAGTTGAACATCGATGCCGAACAGCGGCTGGCCACTGACGACCTTGGGATCGTCAACACCGCGATAGCGCTTGCCTATCAAGCGATACTCGGCGCGAACCTTCAGCGTCAAGCTCTTGGGATCGGGCACTGGCATTTTCGACGCCGCGGCGGCAAGTGACCCATAGGTTGCGGACCGACCGCTGGCGGCATGGGTCAAGATCGAGTCCCTGGCGGTGATCTGCGACGGGTCCACCTTCCATTGCCCGGCCGCTGCGGCGATGAGCATCGCCTTGGCGCCGGCACCGGCCTGACGCAGCTGGTCCCAGGCATGCGGGATGGATGTCGAACCGCCCGCGCCTTGACTGCCATAGACCTTGGGATTGATGTCCGCCTGCTCCATCACGACGTGGTTCCAATCGGCGTCGAGTTCATCGGCAATGATGACGCCGAAGGAGGTCTTGATGCCCTGGCCGATCTCCGGGCATTTGGAATAAATTGTGATCGTGTTGTCCGGGGCGATACGGATGAAAGCGTTCATCGCCTGGTCCTTGGTGCTTGCCGTATCGACGTTCGCACCATCCGCCGCGAACGCTGCGTCTCCAAGGTGAAAGCCCAGCACCAGCCCCGCTACGCCCGCGCCGGCCAACTTGAAGAAGGTGCGTCGTCCCATTGTCACCGACGCACTGGTCGGCGGGACCGAACGGACCTCGCGTATCAGCGCCGAGAGGTAGGCATCGGACTGGGCAAAGTTGGACTGAATGTCAGCCATTGGGTGCCTCCTTAGATTGCTGGGACGCCTGCTTTCGCAGACCGGCCACATCCTTGCCTGCCAAATGTGCGCCTTCGGCACCAAACCGGGCGGTGACATAGTTGGCCACGGCCGCGATGTCGTCGTCCGAATAGCCCTCACCAAAGGCCGGCATGAAGATCGTGCCTTCGGCGGTCTTGCGGTTGACGCCATTGATGATCGTCTGCGCTACATTCGTGGCACTGGGGTCGTTTACCGCGCGCACGCCGGTCAGGGTGGCATAGCCGGTGACCGGGCTCACGCCGGTCCAGTCGTGGCAGCTGGCGCAGGCGCCGGCGAAGATCTTTTCACCACGCGAATTGACATCCGCCGCCACGCCCTCCTTGTACGACGCCGGCGCTGCGGTCGTGACCGTGCGGGGCAGGTCACTCGCATGGGCGGGTATGCTGCGCAGGTACGCCATCAAGGCATGGGTGTCGTCGGGCAACAGATAGCTCAGGCTGTCATCGGTGGCCTCACCCATCGGCCCAGCAGCGCCGCCATGACCGTTGGCATGACCGGTGGAAAGATAGGAATAGAGATCCTGGTCGCTCCAGTCGCCGATGCCTGAAGCCTTGTCGCCGGTGACGTTGTAGGCGCGCCAGCCCGCGGTCAGCGCGCCAGCGAATTTGCCGTGATTGTCCAGCCCATATGCCAGGTTGCGCGGTGTATGGCATTCGCCGCAATGGCCCAATGCCTCGGCAAGATAGGCGCCTCTGTTCCATTGCGGGCTCTGGCCGGCGTTGGGGCGGAAACGATTGTCGGGATTGAACATGACATCCCAGAGCACCAGCAGGCTGCGCTGGCTGAAGGGCCAGGAAAGCTGGTCTTGCCTTGTTGGGGCGTGCACCGGCGCCAGCGAGAAGAGGTACGCCTTGATGGCCAGCGCGTCGGCGTCGGTCATGTAGGTGTAGGAGCTGTAGGGCATGGCGGGATAGAGCTTTTCGCCGTCGGCGCGAATGCCCTTGTGCACAGCGGCCAGGAACTGCGCATCGGTGTAGTTGCCGATGCCGGTTTGCTTGTCCGGGGTGATGTTGGTGGAATAGATCGTGCCGAACGGCATGTTGAAGGCGAAACCTCCCGAGAAGGGGGCGCCGCCCGGCGCGGTATGGCAGGCTTGGCAGTCTGCGGCATGGGCGAGGTATTCGCCGCGCTTGACCAGATCGGCACTGGCGAGCTGGGCCGGAACACCGGTGATATCGGCGCTATGGTAATCCGCCAGCGCAACGGTCGAGCCGCCGGCAAAGGACATCGGATCGCGGCCGAGAAACAGCCAGCCGGCGAAACCAAGCGCTGCGATGACAATGACAGCAAAGACAGTGCCGATGATTTTCTGCATGGTCAGGCCGGCTTGGCAGCGGCGTTCTTGATTGCTCGGCGGATGCGGATATAGGTCCCGCAGCGGCAGAGATTGCCCGCCATGGCCGCGTCAATGTCGGAATCGTCGGGTTGCGGGTTGCTGTCCAGCAGCGCCGTGGCCGACATGATCTGGCCGGCCTGGCAATAGCCGCATTGCGGCACTTCGGCTTCCATCCAGGCCTGCTGGACCTTGGCGCCGTTGGGCGTGTTGCCGATCCCTTCAATGGTGACGACGGCGCGGGTGCCGACATCGCCAATGGTCAGTTGGCAGGAACGCACAGGCTTGCCTGCCACATGCACCGTGCAAACCCCGCATTGGGCGATGCCGCAACCATATTTGGTGCCGACCAGATTGAGATGGTCGCGCAGCACCCACAGAAGCGGCATGTCCTCCGGTACATCGACCGTGCGCAATTGTCCGTTGACCGTAAGGGTAACCATATGTCCGTACCTGCCTGACCATGAAGCCGTCGCATAAGCGCCTCTTCAAATTGTAGGGGGCCGGAGCTCCGCAGGTAGGATCGGTTGGATCACATTTAAGGGATCGCCGCCGGGTGGCCCGCGCAATCGGCAAACCGAGCGGTTGTTTGCAAAGTTGAAAGCAGTGGCGAGGGTGCCACCTCCTTGTGCGTCGCGGGTCCCCATTGTCTGGAGCCGGTGGCGACGGATTTCGCAATCCGATCGCGCCGACGTCTTGGCTGGCCAGCGTCAGTTGTTACGGGTCGCCACGAATGTCGCCGCTTCTTTCAGCAGCGCCGCCTGTTCCCCGTAAGGCGCGAGCAATTCATGCGCCTGGTCGACGAGGCCGTGAAGCTGGCTGCGCGCCCAGTTCGCGCCGTGCAGCGCCACCAGCGTCGCCTTGCCGGCGGCTGCATCCTTGCCGGTTGCCTTGCCCATCTGGCTGGCATCGGCGGTCAGGTCGAGCAGGTCGTCGGCAAGCTGGAAAGCAAGGCCGATCGCCGAGCCGAATTCGGCCAGCCGCTCGCGGTCCTCGGCCGGGGCGCCGGCGACCAGTGCCCCCGCCTCGCAGGCGAAGCGGATCAGCGCGCCGGTCTTCATCGCCTGCAGCCGGATGATGCCGGCCTCGTCCGGCGGCGCCTGTTCGGCCTCGAGGTCAAGCTTCTGGCCGCCGACCATGCCGCCTGCCCCGGCCGCGCGGGCCAGCGCCAGCACCAGGGCTGCGCGCCGCTCTGCCGGCAGCATGGTCGCTTCGTCGGCAATGATGTCGAAGGCCAGCGTCAGCAAGGCATCGCCGGCCAGAATGGCGGTTGCCTCGTCGAAGGCCTTGTGCACCGTCGGCTGGCCGCGACGCAGGTCATCGTCGTCCATGGCGGGCAGATCATCGTGGATCAGCGAATAGCAATGCACGCATTCAAGGGCGGCCGCGACGCGCAGTGCTGCCTCGCCATCGGCGGAAAAAAGGGCGGCACTTTCCATGACCAGGAAAGGGCGCAGGCGCTTGCCGCCGTTGAGCACGCCGTGGCGCATCGCCGCCATCAGGCGGTCGGGCCGCGTGATCTCGCCCGAAAGCGCGCGGTCGTCGAGCAACCGCCGCAGCAGCACCTCGACGGCGGCTGCCCGTCTGATGAGCGCCATTTCGAACGCCATTTCGTCCTCATTCGTCATGGTCGGGACCGGTAGCCGACACTCAGACGTTGCGCAAGAAGCCAAGCGCCATTATGCCGGAGCAGGGAGAAGCACGGGTTGGGCGGCTTGGCGGAACCGATCGTCGATCATGAAACCGAAAAGCTGGACATGGCGACCAGATCGCGGAGCGTGAACCGCCGCGGTCTCAAGCGCTGGGTCCGGCGCGGGATCGTCGTGGCCGCGGTGCTGGCGCTCATACCAACGGTGCTGACGTTCCTCTATCTGCCGTCCTTCGTGCATCCGGTCTCGACGCTGATGCTGAAGGACCTGGCGACATTCTCGGGTTATGACCGCCGCTGGGTGTCGATCGACGACGTTGCACCTGTGCTGGCCAATTCGGTCATCATGTCGGAGGACGGGCAGTTCTGCTTTCATCGCGGCGTCGATCTCGGCGAACTGAGGGGCGTCGTCGACGATGCGCTGGCCGGCGAAGCAACGCGCGGCGCCTCGACCATCACCATGCAGACGGTCAAGAACCTCTTTCTCTGGTCACGACCGCTGGGCTCGGTGCGAAAGGTGGTCGAATTGCCGCTGGCCGTCTATTTCGACGCGGTGATGTCGAAACGGCGCATCATGGAGATCTATCTCAACATCGCCGAGTGGGGGCCGGGCATCTATGGCATCGAAGCCGCCGCACAGCACCATTTCGGCGTTTCGGCAAAACAATTGTCGCGACGGCAGGCCGCCCTGCTCGCCGTCTCCCTGCCAAATCCGATCGCCCGCAATCCGGCAAAGCCCGGGCCGGGCCTGAGACGGCTTGCCAACCTGATCGAGCGGCGGGCCGGCCGCTCCGGCGCGTATGTCGGCTGTCTGCAGTAGCCAGCTCAAAAAAATTCGCGGCAGTGCTGGCCAAAACGGCGTAGGGCGTGTATAGGCACCCGACTTTCTCAGATTCCGGCCCCGACACGGCCCTTTCACGAGGGCGGGCGGGGCTTTTTGACCATGTAATGGAGCATATCCATGGCCGTTCCGAAACGAAAAACCTCTCCGTCCAAGCGCGGCATGCGCCGCTCGGCCGACGCCCTCAAGGCCCCGACCTATGTCGAGGACAAGAATTCCGGCGAAATGCGCCGTCCGCACCACATCGACCTGAAGACCGGCATGTATCGCGGCCGCCAGGTGTTGACGCCCAAGGAAAGCTGAGACCAGCTTTTCGACGTATTGAGTATTCGAAAGACCGGCCGGTGGCCGGTCTTTTGCGTTGGGTGGGCCGATAACCGGGCAGCCTAGATTGTCGCTTGGCCGCTCACCCTATGCCAAACGCCAAATGCCTGGCGTGGGCGATTCATCAGGATCGTTGCGCCGGGGGCTGACATGGTTGTTGCATCCGGTCTTCGACCGTGTTCGTGGCATTTTACGAAAATTCTTGACGGCGTGCCTGTGGCGCATTCTACAGAGATTGCCCCCATATGGAGACGCCAGATGTTCGGTGCCGTCCCGCTCTTGATCGTGCCATTCGTGCTCTACAATCTCGGCCTGCTCGGAATATTCGGCGGCGGCGACGATCCGTGGGCGAACGAAATCTTCTCCTTCCGCATGATGTCGGGCGGGGTGTTCGCGATGACTCTCGGCGACCTGATAGTGCTGATCGGGCTGATTTCCCTTTTCGCCGAAATGGTGAAGTCGGCGCGCACGACCAGCGCCTCTATCATGGACCATCTGTTGTCGACGCTGGTCTTCGTCGCGTTCCTGGTCGAGTTCCTGCTGGTGAAGGGCGCGGCACATTCCATCTTCTTCACGCTGATGGTCATTGCGCTGTTCGACGTGCTGGCGGGGTTTGCGGTGTCGATGCGGTCGGCGAGCAGAGACATCAATCTGAATTAACGCTGCATTGATCTTGAGGTGATGCCGGCCTGCAAACGGCTACCTCCTGCGCTTCCGGTGCTCACGTACCTAAAGGTACGCTTCGCTCCGGTGACCTGAATCTCAACACAGCCTTGGCCGTGATAGCTCAGCCCGGATCGGCAGTGAAGCCGGCCGCTTCGATGCCGGCTATGGCGGCCGCTTCGTCATTGTCCGACGTATCGCCGGAAATGCCGACAGCGCCGATGATGGCGCCGGCCATGTCGCGGATCAGCACGCCGCCGACGACCGGCAGCACGCGGCCGCCAGACACGTCCGAGATGCCGGCGACGAGATGCGGGCGCTCCTTGGCGAAGGCTTCGACGCGGCGCGAGCCCATGCCGATGGCGAGCGCGCCATAAGCCTTGCCGGCCGACATTTGCGGGCGCAGGAACGAGGCGCCGTCCTGGCGCTGGAAGGCGACCAGATGGCCGCCGGCGTCAAGCACCGAGACGCCCAGCGGCTTGAGCTTGAGATCGGCGCCCCTGGCAAAGGCGGCATCGATGATTTGCCTGGCTTTTTCGAGCGGCAGCGCGGTCATGGCAGTCTCCTGTTTGAAAACGCGCCGATCATCGACCGTCGACGGACATGGCAAAATCCCGGTTTCGGTTGAAATTGCTTCGCGTTAAGAGGTGGAATGGAACGATCCGGATATGGCGTTTCCATTTTGCAGCTTCCAGACCTGCAGTCGATCGTGCCGGCCGGCAGCGCTATTTTTTCTTGGCTCGGGCAGGCTTCTTGGCGGGTGCCATCGGTGCGTTGGCAAGGTCTTCCGCTTCCTTGGCGAGACGCAGCGCCCGCAGCTTGTTGGTCTTGGCCTGGCGGGCGTCGCTCTCGGCGACGTATTCGGCCATCGCCTTCTGGCGGACGGTTGCCGCCTCTTCCTGCTTCTTGAAACGCAGGTCAGCACGCGCGCGGGCAGCATCCCGAGAGTTCTCAACCAAGACCTTATCCAATCCCGTGAATTGTGATTTTCCGCCCCTTCTAGCAGAGCCGGGCCTCAAACGGGAAAATATGTTGGTCAAGCGGCCGGGCTGGCGCCGGGGGCCTTGCTGGCGACCACGGCCTCATAGGCGGCCTGCAGGGTCGCACGGACAGAGGGGCCAGCCGATGTATCGAGCGGCATGCCGAGATGCTCGTGGCGCAACTCGTCCATGAACTTGTCCCACATCTGCGGCCCGCCCTTCTCCAGAAGCTCGGCGCGGATCGAGAGTTCCGCGCTGACCGGCAACCAGACGCGGCCCCAGGCGCCGAGGTGGGCCAGGATCGGCACCAGGGTGATCGCCATCTCGGTCAGACTGTAGATCGCCTTCTGCTTGTGGCTGGGATCGTCGGCCTTGGTCAGCATGCCCAGTCCCATCAGCCGCTTCAGCCGGTCGGCGAGGATGTTGGAGGCAATGCCCTCCATCGATCCGTTGAGCAGCTCGCGAAAGTGGCGCCTGCCGCCAAAAATCATGTCGCGAAGGATGATCAGGCTCCAGCGGTCGCCGAACACTTCGAGCGACAGGTTGATCGGGCATCCGGACCGGCGATCCATGCTCATGAGATTTTCTCCGCAAAACCGGTTGCATTATCGTATCAGTTTTATTATCGTGCAACCGATTGCAAAAAGCAATCAGTATTGCTGAGGAGGAGACCGAGCCATGACAACTATTGAGCGCCCCAAGATCGTATCCGAGGCCTTTGGCGATCCGGCAAACCCGCCGCTGTTGCTGATCATGGGATCGATGGCCTCGATGCTCTGGTGGCCGGAGGCGCTGTGCCGGAAACTGGCCGATGGCGGCCTGTTCGTCATCCGCTATGACAATCGCGATACCGGCCGTTCGACCAAATATCCGCCGGGCGAGCCACCCTACACATTCGACGACATGGCTGACGACGCGATGCGCGTTCTCGACGACCACGGCGTCGGCAAGGCGCATGTCGTCGGCATGTCCATGGGCGGCATGATCGCCCAGCTTGTGGCGCTCAAGCACCCGTCCCGTGTCGCTTCGCTGACCGTGATCAGCAGCTCGCCCCTGGGGATCGACACATCGCATCTGCCACAAACGAGCGATGCCTATATCAAGCATTCGGCCGACGGCGCGAAAGTCGATTGGTCGGACCGTGGCCAGGTGGTCGATTTCATGGTCAAGGATACGCTAGCGATCGCAAGCACCGTACATCCGTTCGATGAGACCGGGATGCGGACCTTCATCGAACAGGATTACGATCGATCCGGCGGTTTGCTGAGCGCGACCAACCACTTCATGGTCAGGGGTGGCAACGCTTGGAAGGGGCGCCTGCGCGAGATGACGGCGCCGCTGCTGGTCATCCACGGCACCACCGATCCGATCTTTCCGGTCGAGCACGGCGATGCACTGACCGAGACCGTCGCCGGTGCGAAAATCCTTCGGATCGAAGGTGGCGGCCACGAGCTGCACCCGGACGACTGGGCTGTGATGGTCGCCGCCGTCGTCGACCACGCCCAAGCCAATTGAGCCATCCTGCGCGGGCTTGACGAGCAAGGCCCGCCGCAATAGTTAAGTAAATGCTTCAGTGTTAATCCTGGCAAGCAGCATGGCACCGACCACCGGCGCATCTCGAAACAGACGAGCAAAAAATGTCCCTGACGCTTCATTTCCATCCGCTGGCCTCCTTCTGCTGGAAACCGCTGATCGCGCTGTATGAGAACGGCATACCGTTCGCGCCGGTTATCGTCGATCTCGGCGACACCGAGTCGCGCGCGGCCTTCCTGAAGATTTCGCCGACCGGCAAGATGCCGGCCCTGCGCGACGATGCGCGTGACCGCACGGTGCTGGAATCGACCATCGTCGTCGAATACCTGGCCGCCCACTATCCGGGGCCGGTCGACCTCGTCCCGGCCGACATCGACCTGGCGCTGACCGTCCGGCAGGGCGATCGCTTCTATGATTTCTATGTGCAGGAACCGATGCAGAAGATCGTCGGCGACCGGTTGCGGCCGCAGCACAAGACCGATCCGTTCGGCGTCGAGCAGGCCCGCGCCCAGCTGCGCAATTCCTACGCCATCGTCGAAGAGGAGATGCAGACGAAGACCTGGGCGGTGGGCGACGCCTTCAGCATGGCCGATTGTTCGGCGTCTCCCGCACTCTTCTACGCCAACAAGGTCGAGCCGTTCGGCGACAAATACCCGGCCGTCAAGCGATACCATGACCGCCTGGTGCAGCGCTCCGCTTTCGCCCGCGTGATCGAGGAGGCGCAGCCCTACTTCAAGTTCTTTCCCTACAACAACGGCTGATCGCAATGCTGCACGATCCTGCCCAGCTCGATCTGATGTTCCAAGCGCTCGCCGATCCGGCGCGGCGGCAGATGGTCGACCGGCTGTCGCGTGGCCCGGCTTCGGTCAGCCAGTTGGCCGAGCCGCTGGCGATGTCGCTGTCGGCCGTCGTCCAGCATCTGAACCTTTTGGAGGCAAGCGGCCTCGTGCGCACACAGAAGGTCGGTCGAGTGCGCACCTGCCAGATCGAACCCAAGGCACTGAGGGCAGCCGAACACTGGATCAATGAACGGCGTCTCGTCTGGGAGCGCCGGCTGGACCGGCTCGGCGATTTTCTGGCTGAGACCAAGGACAAAAGCTGAAGGAGGCAATTATGACGGAACGTTCCGTGATTCATTCGACCATCGTGCTGGAGCGCACCTACGACGCTGTGCCGGCGCGCGTGTTCCAGGCCTTTGCCGACCCGGAGGCCCGCATGCGCTGGGGCGCGCCTTCAAAGACTGCCGAACTGGTCTACGACAAGGCCGATTTCCGCGTCGGCGGGCTGGATGTCAGCCGCTGCGGTCCGCGTGGCAGTCTGATCTACCGGGTCGAAAACCGCTACGTCGATATCGTGCCTGAGCAGCGCATCGTCTCGACCGAACTCGTCTGCGAAGGGTGGGACCGGCTGTCCGCCTCGCTGATCACGATAGAGCTTCAGCCGCTCGGTGCGTGCACGCGGCTGGTGCTGACCGACCAGATCGCTGCCTTCGGCGACAAGGACATGATCGCCGGCAGCGAGGCCGGATTCAGCGCGGCGCTGGACAATCTGGCTGCCGAATTCGTGCCCGAGACCGCCGGTGCCTGACGATCCATCGATGAGGATCATGCTCTGAATTCAATCCATCCATCGAGGAGAATCCCATGACCGAACGTTCCGTCGTCCATTCCACCTTCGTCATCGAGCGCAGCTACCCAGCGTCGCCCGCAAAAGTCTACTTCGCGCTAAGCAATCCGGCGGCCAAACGGCGCTGGTTCGCGGATCCGCACGATCCGGTGCCCAGCAGGCATGAAATGGATTTCCGTATCGGCGGCAAGGAGGTCAATGCCGGCTGTCCGAGCGATGGCCAGATGCATTTTTTCAATGCTGTCTATCAAGACATCGTGCCGGACCAGCGCATCGTCTACAGCTATGAGTTGTTGTTCGGCGAAACCCGTGTCTCGGTGTCACTGGCCACGATCGAGCTGCTTGCCGAGGGCGATGGCACGCGGCTTGTGATGACGGAACAGGGCGCCTTCCTCGACGGCCACGATACGTCGGCCACACGCGAGCATGGCACAGGAGAACTGCTTGATGCGCTCGGCGCTTTCTTGCGCGAGGAAGCTTGAACTGCGTTGCCGATACGGCGGAGCCGTCAGGCTTCCCAGAACTGATCGAGCCAGATGTTGAGTTTGAGGAAGCCGGGATTGCTCACCGTATAGACGCGCCTGGTGCCTTCGGCCTTAGCGTTGACCAGCCCTGCATCGAGCAGCACTTTCAAATGTTGCGAAACGGCCGGGCGCGATACAGGCAAACCCGCAGCCAACTCGTTGACGGTTTTCGGGCCGCGGCGAAGTTCTTCCAGAAGATGGCGCCGGTTGGGATCGGCAATCGCCATGAAGGCGTCGGAAAACATCATGCCTTTATTAGTGAGGCAAAGCCTTTCGAATCTCAACTGTCTGCTTCTGCTTTTCTTCTGGGATCAAGCCGCAATGCTTCCGGCGTGACCGACCGGTCGGCCGGTTGCGTCTTGAAGGCGTCACGATCTTCGATCGGCACCGGAGCACGGCGGCTGATGCGCAGCAACGTATAGGCCGCCAGGCAGACATGCGCGAAAGCGGTCGCCAAGAACAGGCCTTCCGGGCGCGTCCAGCCCATCAAGGCGGCTGCCAGCAGAGGTCCGATCATCGTGCCGAAGCCGTAGAGCAGAAGCAGGCCGCCCGACACCTTGACGAAATCCTCGGCGCGGGCGTGGTCGTTGGCATGCGCCACCGCGATCGAATAGAGCGTATAGGCGAAGCCGCCATAGGCCGCCGTGAAGACGATGACGAAGACGCTGGAGCGTGGCTCGAACACGAAGATGGCAAGCGCAACCAAGGCCGCGCCGAAGGCAGCACCTGCCAGCACGAAACGCCGGTCGGTCTTGTCCGAGAGGCGCCCTGCAGGAAGCTGCATGGCGGCACCGGCAACGACCACCAGGCTCATCATCAGGGCGATCTCGGCCGTGGGAATGCGGATGCGGGCGCCATAGACGGCGCCAAGGGTGCCCCAGGCGCCGTTGGCGATGCCGATCAGGACGCAAGCGACAGCCGACACCGGCGAATTGACATAAAGGCCTTTGACGTCGAGCGAGACATCCTGCAGCGGCTTGGGGTGGGAAGCGGTCGAAACCGCGGTCGGGAGCAGTGACAGGCAAAACAGGATGCCGGTGATCATGAACAGGGAGGCCGATTTCACGTCGCCGCCAGCGACGATCATCTGTCCGCCCATGATCGAGGCATAGGTGACCATCATATAGAGGCCGAAGATGGTGCCGCGGTTCTCGTTGGTGGCCTTTTCGTTCAGCCAGCTTTCAATGACCATGAAGGCGCCGGCCATGGTGAAGCCGGTGAAGGCGCGCAGCAGGATCCAGACATACTCGTCGATGATCAGTCCGGTGAGCAGCGCCACGATGGCGCCCGATGCGGCAAAGGCGCCGAAGGCGCGCACGTGCCCGGCACGGCGCACGATGCGCGGTGCAAAGAAACAGCCGGTGACGAAGCCGCCGGCCCAGGCCGTGCCCATCAGGCCAAGCGATGCGGTCGAGAAGCCTTCCAACTGACCGCGGAGCGGCAACAGCAGCCCGTGCAATCCAGACGCCGCGAGCAGGAAGGCGGTGCCGCGAAGCAGCGAGAGGATCGGTCGGTAGGTTGCGAACATTGTTTGATCCGGCTCGGGTTGGCGGGGACGCTGGGTCTGAAGACAGTCGCATTCGGGCTTTTCGGCGGCGGGCCCTGCGCCAGCCTCTATCCGCGACGGAACAGTGCTTCGGCGGCCGATTTGGTGCTGTCCTTGGCCTTGAGCTCGTTTTCCAGGCGGGTGATCTCATCGCGCAGGATACCGATCCGCTCGGTCAATTCACCGACCGAAAGCAGCGACAGCTCCTGCCCGATCTCGTGCGGGCGCGCCTTCTTCTTGGGTTCGTCGTCGAAGATCGCCATCGTCGCTCCTCCCACATTGGCCATTTGCCTGATTTGGCAATCAGCATACATAGGGCAGGGGCGTCGATGCAAACGGCCGGTCGGATAACGGCGAGGAAAGACGGGAAATCACATGGCGAGCGGACAGAAAATTCCGGCAAGAATGACGGCCATCGCGATCTCGGTGCCGGGCGGCCCCCGGGTGCTGAAACCCGAAACGCGCGACGTGCCGCAGCCGGGCCCCGGCGAGATCCTGATCAAGGTGCACGCCGCCGGCGTGAACCGGCCCGACATCCAGCAGCGCAAAGGCGCCTACCCGCCGCCGGCCGGCGCGTCCGACCTGCCCGGCCTCGAGGTGTCGGGCGAAGTGGCCGCCCTTGGCGATGACATATCGCGCTGGCGCATCGGCGACCGCGTCTGCGCGCTCACACCCGGCGGAGGCTATGCCGAATATGTCAAGGTTCACGCCGGCAGTGTGCTGCCGCTGCCGGCCGGCTTTACCCACACCGAAGCCGCAGCGGTGCCGGAAAACTACTTCACCGTCTGGCACAACGTGTTCGAGCGCGGCGGCCTGAAGAGCGGCGAGACACTGCTCGTCCATGGCGGCTCGTCCGGCATCGGCACCACGGCGATCCAGCTTGGCTCGGCTTTCGGCGCTAATGTCATCACCACCGCCGGCAGCAAGGAGAAGTGCGACGCCTGCCTGAAGCTCGGCGCCGACCGGGCGATCAACTATCGCGAGGAGGATTTCGTCGCTGCGGTCAAGGAGGCGACCGCTGGCAAAGGCGCCAATGTCATCCTCGACATGGTCGGCGGTGACTATGTGGCGCGCAACTACGAGGCCGCGGCGATTGAGGGTCGCATTGTGCAGATTGCCGTGCAGGGCGGCGCCGTGGCGAGCGCCGACTTCTCGAAGATCATGGTCAAGCGGCTGACCCATACGGGGTCGACGCTGAGGCCGCGCACCGTCGAATTCAAGGCGGCGATCGCGGCAGCGCTGGAGGCGCAGGTGTGGCCGTTGCTCGGCACGCGCAAGGTCGCTCCCGTGATGGACATGATCTTCCCGCTCAGCGAGGCCTGGCGGGCGCATGAGCGGATGGAGGAGGGCGAGCACATCGGCAAGATCGTGCTCGACGTCGGCTAGGCCGCATCGAGTTTCAGCTGCTGCGGGACTGACCTGAATCTCGACACATCCTGGTCGTGCGCCTCCCTGCCTACAAGATGAACAGAGGCTTAATGGTGCAATGCAGCATTTGCATCATTGCTATGCAAAAACGGCCGTTCAAGTCCTGATCGATGATGACTATTTGAGCATCACCGAAACGAACAACCCATTTGGAGGACTACCATGAACCCGATCCGCGCTTTCCGTAACTGGCGTAGGTACACCGAGACTGTGCGCGAACTGAACAGTCTCAACGCACGTCAGCTCAACGATCTCGGCATCAACCGCGCCGACATCGAAAAGATCGCCCGCAAGGCCATCTAAAGCCGAGCACGGTCCGCGCAGGCGGACGGTGCCGTAGAAGCCAGAGCCGCATCAGACGGATCCCGTCGCGGTTCCGAGCCCGCTGGACCCAGTCCGGCGGGTTTTGTCGTTCTGGGGGTCGGACGACCAGAGCCGGTCGACCGCGGCCTCCGTCGGCAAAGCCAGTTTGTCGCTGCTCAAGAGCGCGGAGCCGTTCCAGTGGTCGCGGGCCACGGTTTCTGGCCGATGACATCCAAAAACATTGCGAAGCGGCGACGGAGCGGCTATACAGGCCGCGAATTTCCCATTTTGGTGGCTCTAAACCACCGCCCGCGCGGGAACGCGGGCGAACGAGAAGGATTTTTAGAATGGCCAATACGCTGCTGATGCCCAAGGCGACTGCCGTCTGGCTGGTCGACAACACCGCGCTTTCTTTCGAGCAGATCGCGCAGTTCTGTGGGCTACATCCGCTCGAGGTCAAGGCGATCGCCGACGGCGAATCGGCGCAAGGCATCAAGGGCATGGATCCGATCATGACCGGCCAGTTGACCCGCGACGAGATTGCGCGCGCCGAAAAGGATCCGAACCAGCGCCTGAAGCTTTCGGACCCCAAGGTGCGGGTGCCGGAATCCAAGCGCAAGGGTCCGCGCTACACGCCTCTGTCTAAGCGCCAGGACCGGCCGAATGCCATTCTCTGGCTGGTGCGCAACCATCCCGAACTGAAAGATGCGCAGATCTCCCGCCTCGTCGGCACCACCAAGTCGACGATCGAGCAGATTCGCGAGCGCAAGCACTGGAACTCGGCCAATCTGCAGCCGATGGACCCGGTGACGCTGGGTCTCGCCTCGCAGATCGACCTCGACATGGAAGTCAACCGCGCTTCGCGTGGCCGCGAACAGGCGCAGCCGGTCGGCGACACGCTTTTGCCRGCGGCCTTGACCGAGCGGCTGGTGCCGGCTCCGGAGAAGCCGAAGGACGAGGACGCCGAGCTCGACGCCAACGCCGTTTTCGCCAAGCTCTCGGCCCTGAAGTCGAAGAACACGGACAACGACGACGAGTGATATTTCCGACACCCAACAAAAAGCCCGCTTCGAGCGGGCTTTTTTTGTGCGGTCCGGCAGTCCCTTTTTACTTTGACGCCGTTCACCCATTTCCTGGAGTTGCTCTAGGTCCGCGCCGCACGGTCCGGCGCCATGCCGTAATCCTCGCTGCGCTCCACTGCCCGATAGAAGTCGGCAAGCTGCTTGCCTCGCTCCGGCTTGAAGATGCGGCCGGCGATGACCACCGAAGCGATGCGATCGATGCGGAAGGCGCGAAAGTCGTCACGCATCTCGCACCAGGCGACCAGCGTCCACACCTTGCCCCAGAACCACAGGCCGAGCGGACGGATATCGCGTGCGGTGCCGCGGCCGGCCTCGTCGCTATAGTCGATGGTCAGAACCTGGCGCTTTTCGACCGCGCGCTCGATCAGGTCGATCGCTTCGCGGGCGGCGTCGCTGACCACCCACATCGGCGTGTGGATCTCGGTGCGGGCGATGCGGTCCTTCTCGGCATCCGGCAGCACCGCACCGATCTTGACCAGCGCCTCGTCGGCAGCGCGCGCCATGGCGGCGCCGCCAAAGGCGCGCACCATGCGGGCGCCGGCAACCAGCGCGACGATCTCGTCACGCGTGAACATCAGCGGCGGAAGGTCGAAACCCTCCCTCATCATGTAGCCAACCCCGGCCTCGCCGTCGATAGGCACTCCGGTCGACTGCAGGTCGGCGATATCGCGGTAGATGGTTCGCTCGGAAACCTCGAGCCATGTGCCGAGCTTCTGGGCGGTGACCAGACGGCCACCGCGCAGATGCTGCACGATCTGGAAGAGCCTGTCGGCGCGGCGCATCGTTTGGTCCCTCGGCGTTGTTTCTATGCATGCCGCCCAAAACCGCAGAACAGTTTTGGGGCGGCATGCATCATGGTTTCAGCCCTTCGCGCTTGCGCTGCGCGGCGACGAATGCCGCGCCGAAGGACAGTTTTCTCGTGGTCGGCGTGTTCGAGTCGAGCACGCGCCAGAACGGCGCAATATCGCTCAGTGTCATGCCGCGCTCGAGATCCTCGTTGGCGGCCTCGGCAACAGTGCGCAGATGATAGCCGATGGTGACCGGGCATGTCACTTCGGCGCCGTGCTCGATGGCAAGCGCCGTGCGCAGGGCGCGGACATCCATCTCCACGCCTTCCGGGATCGAGCGGATGAAATCATCGACCTGGCGTGCAGTCGGCACCAGCATCGGCTGGCCCTCGATGACATCGGCCATCGTGCGCGGCGTCGGCTTCACGCCGTTGATACCGGGCGTATTCAGCCTGTCGTTCCAGCTCTTCACCATTCCGCGAGGCCCTTCCCGTAGAAGGCTCCTGTCCTGTCCATGTCAGTGACGGGAATCTGAAACCAGGCCGAAGCTTTTGCAGCAATGGAAGCCATGCGTTTCTCCCGAAGTGAGTTTGCTCGCGACACCTATTGCACGTCTATCCTGACAGCATACTGTCAGGAGGCTTCAGCATACTCCTTGGCGAACAGCGTCCGCATCTGCGCGAGATCGCTGCTTCTTTCCGGATAGAGCGTCTTCAGGAAGGCGAGCGCGAATGTGCCCGGCGCCGAGCCCGGCGCGGAAACCACAGCGCCGTCGGCAACGGCATGCGGCACGTCCTGATAGTTGCCGTTGCCGGGATAGCCGGCTTCATGACTGTTGATCCAATCGCGGCCATTGCTGGTGTGCCTGGCCTTCTCGAACAGGCCGGCTCGGGCCAGCGCCAACGTGCCGGCGCAGACACCGCCAACGACGCCGCCGCGCGACGCAACAGCGGTGAGCAGGTCTGCCGCATCCGGTGGCGCCTTGCCTGTCCACTGGTCGGAGCCGATGACGACGATGGCGTCGAGATCGGCATTCTCCCCAGCTTCAGCAGAGCGATCTGGTGTCAACTGAAAACCGCTGATCCCGGTCACTGGCTTGCCACCGGGCGTCAGCGATACGGCGCGCGCACCGAACCATTCGACCGCCGAGGCCGCCAGCAGCCCATATTCCCAGTCGGCAAAGCCGTCGATGAAAAGAAAGCCGATCTGCTTCTGTTTGGGCATGAGCTCGCTCCTCCCTTGCGCGCCGGACTTATTATCTGGGCCTTGGGGCGCCCACATCCAACCGCTGTGTCGAAAAATTCGTCTCAATTGCCGCGGTAGCGACGTTCGGCATACATGTCCGGCCAGCCGATATCCTTGCGAATGTCCGCCGGCAGCGAGTTCATGAACCGCTGGGTGCGGATCTCGTTGCGCATCGTCCGTATCTTGCCGACATAGTGCTGCACGCCGCGCAGAAGGGTGGAACCGTTCATAGCTAGTCTCCTCTCTTTAACTGGAGGCAGTATCGCATACCCCTCCTGACAGCAGTCTGTCAGGAGGGTGGCAGGGCGCGGACGATAGTTGTGATCGCAGTGTACCCCGAGAGAAGACATCGTTTTCGCTGCATCAAGTCGAGGCCATGCAGCACGCTTGCCGGTCGGGATTGTTCACCGAGCGAATATCGATTGAGGGTCCATTGTTCAATCCTGAGCGACGGACTGTCAGGATACGCGGTCTTCAGCGACGTGGCCGAAGTTCTGATATGGAGGGAGAAAATTATTCCCCAAAAACAGGGAGACGACCATGAGCCTGCAACTGACAGGAATCCACCATCTGACGGCAATCACCGCCAATGCGCCTGGAAATCTTCATTTCTACACAAAGGTGCTGGGCTTGCGGCTGGTCAAGAAGACGGTGAACCAGGACGACACCTCGGCTTACCACCTCTTCTATGCCGACGGCGAAGCGACRCCGGGCACSGAYCTTACCTTCTTCGACTGGCCGGTTGGCCAGGAGCGGCGCGGCACCCATAGCATCGTGCGGACCAGCCTCAGGGTCGGCAGCCAGGAAAGCCTTGCCTGGTGGAAGCAGCACCTGACCAGCGAAAACATCGCGACGAGTGAGATCGCCGACATCGGCGGCTACCCCAGCCTGGATTTTGAGGATCCCGAGGGCCAGCGTCTGCGCCTCATCAGCGATGACGGCGAGGGCGACAGCCACCCCTGGGCGCACAGCCCGGTGCCGGCTGAGCATCAGATTCGCGGGCTCGGGCCGATCGTCATCAGCGTTCCCGACATCACCAACACCGAGGCGGTGGTGACGCAAGTGATGAACATGCGCAAGGCCCGCGACTATGCCTCGCCGGAAGGTCAGGTTCACGTCTTCGAAATGGGCAAGGGCGGACCGGCGGCGGAGCTTCATGTCCTTGTGCAGCCTGGACTGGCGCCGGCAAGGCAAGGCGCCGGTGCGGTCCATCACGTCGCCTTCAGGGCGCCGGACCAGGAGACGCTGCATCAATGGACGGCGCGGCTGGCCGAATTCCGACTGCCGTCGAGCGGCGAGGTCGAGCGCTATTACTTCCGTTCGCTCTATTTCCGCGAGCCGAACGGCATCCTGTTCGAGATCGCCACCGATGGGCCGGGGTTCACCGCCGACGAGCCGCTGGAGACGCTGGGTGAAAAGCTGGCCTTGCCGCCGTTCCTCGAACCGAAGCGCGCCTCGATCGAGGCCGGCCTCAAGCCGCTGAAGTAGATCGTTCCTCAGTCAAGGCGGGCGCCGCGTTCCGGCTCGGGATCGCGGCGCCCATTCTTCTCGGGCAACGACGACGTGCTTTGACAGCCGGCCGTGTTGCTGGTCAAAGGCGGCATGTCGAAACTCCTCGCGCTCGTCATTGTTGGCATCATGGTCATCCAGCTGATCAAGCCGCTCGGCTGGCCGGGGCTGAAACGGCGCAGCGACTTCTGGAAGCTGGCCCTGCTGGCGATGGCGGCGATTTCCATAACAGCCGTGCTCGGACACTGGACATAAGCCTGCGCCAACCAAGCCCGGCTCCAGTTCAGCTGGCAAGTACCAGGCCGGCGAGATGCTCAGCCCATGCCCGGTAGCCGGCTTCCGAGGCGTGAAAACCGTCGGAGGCAAAACCCTCTTCAGGATTTGTGATCGGCAGGCGCGGCGCCGGCACCGCGCCGCGTTCCAGGCAAAGGCGTTCGCCCATCCGGTTCATCTCCGCGGCACGGATCTCCAGGATCTTGCCGAGCAGCGACGGCATGGCCGGTGCCCGCGTGAACTCCAGCACCGGAGACCACACCACGCGCGCTTCCGGCCATTTGGCGCGCAGCGCATAGAGCAGGCCGCCGAACTCCTTCTTGAAGCGCGGCACCGAGTGAAAATTCTTGGTGTCGTTGGTGCCGATGGCGAGCACGATATGTGTCCACGGATCGGCCGACAGATTGGGCAGGACATGGTCGCGGATCTGGCCCGACGTTGCCGAATTGAAGCCGGCCGCCCGCCAGCGCACGGCGCGGCCGGTGTCCTGCGCAATCAGCACGGCGAGTTGCGCGGCAAGCCCGTTCTCCGAATTGCCGATGCCAACCGAAGCGGCCGAGGAATCCCCCAGCACCAGAAGCGAGATTGGCGGCGCCTTGCCCTGGATATCGTGCATGACCGGACCCTGCGCCGGCAGCATGCGCGTGGTACGGCGGCGCACGCCGAGGCCTTGCCAGACATAGACCGGGTAGGCGAGCCAGGTGAGAAGGGCGAGAGGGCGCTGCATGCGCACCCTTTAGCGCATGTTGCGCCCGAGGTGAACGACCGGCTCGCCGACACGCTGATCGCAACAGGTTTCCTGCACTCCAGACCGGTCGCCATATTCATCGTGCAGCCGCACCCAGTCCATCAGGCCATGATAGGGGCCGGTCTCGTTGCGGCCCTTCGGCGTCATGTCGAGATAATCATATGTGCCGATCAGCGCTTCGCCCCCGCGGGCGCGCGACATGAACGTGAGAAAGATGTCGCCGTTCTCGTCTCGGTAGAAAACGCTGGTGCCGGGAAGTTCCTTCGACGTCCGGGGAATTGTCTCGAAATTGTAAGTGGTGTCGCCAGCCGCGATCTGCTTGTCGGTGAAGGAGACCTGCATGTCGAAGTTGAAATCCGAGGCATAGGACGACACCCAGTCGAACTTCCAGCCCATGCGCTGCTTGTAGGGCAGCAATTCGGCCAGCGGCGCCCGCGAGATCACGACCAGCGACACGTCGTGATGCCTGAGATGCTGGTTGGCCCCGTCGATATGGTCGGCAAGGAACGAGCAACCCTCGCAATGATGGTTGCACCCCGGCCCGAACATGAAGTGGTAGACGATCAACTGGCTGTTGCCGGCAAACAAGTCCGCCAGTTTCTTCGGCCCTTGCCCGGTCTCGAAGACATAGTCCTTGCGGATCTTCAGCCAGGGCAGTTCACGCCGTTCGGCGGCGATGCGCTCGCGAAGCTTGGTGAGTTGTTTCTCGCGCGCCAGATGCGCCTTGTGCGCCTGAAACCAGTCTTCGCGCGAAACGACCTTGTTGCGGTTCATGAACCTCTCCCTGTCTGTCATCCCAAGGACGTTCGGGACGGGCGAAAACCGACATCGCCGGTTGTTTGTTTTTGAGCATGATCTTGCGAAACCGGATTCCAGTTTCGGGATCACGCTCCAGCGCCGGAGAGGAAGTAGGGATGCAGGCGAGCCGTCCCAAGCCCAGGCAAGCCACAAACAAAAACCCGGGCGCAGCGGCCCGGGTTCGAAGGAAGACGGAAAAAGCCCCGATCAGGCGGCCTGCTCCAGGCTCGCCTTCCATTTCCCAAGTGCGGCCAGATGGTTCATGTGGGCACGGTGGGTGAAGGCGGCCTGGCCGGCGGCGACGTTCGAGGCCTTGCCGCTCCACGCTTTCTGCGGTGCGGCCTGCAGGGCGCGGCCATAGGAGAAGGTCAGCTTCCACGGGTGCGGCCCGATGGCGTTGATGGCGTTGAGGTTGGCGGTCGCTTCCTCGTCCTCCTGGCCGCCGGAGAGGAAGGCGATGCCAGGCACCGCTGCCGGCACGGTCTCGCGGAACAGTTTTATCGTCATTTCCGCGACTTCTTCCGGGCTGCTCACCTTGCCCGATTTCCTGCCGGCCAGCACCATGTTGGGCTTTAGGATGGTGCCCTCCAACACGACGCGTGCGGCATGGAGCTCGTCATAGAGCTTGATCAGCGTCGCCTTCGAAATCGCATAGCAGGTGTCGATGTCGTGGGCGCCGTCCATCAGCACTTCCGGCTCCACGATCGGCACGATGCCGGCTTCCTGGCAAAGTGCTGCATAGCGGGCGAGCGCATGGGCGTTCGAACTGATCGAATTGGCCGAAGGCACGCCCTTGCCGGTGTCGATGTCGATCACCGCGCGCCATTTGGCGAAGCGGGCACCGAGCTTGTAGTAATCGGCAAGGCGCTCGCGCAGGCCGTCGAGGCCCTCGGTGACGGTGTCGCCGGGGAAACCGGCCAGAGGTTTGGCGCCGGCATCGACCTTGATGCCGGGGATGGCGCCGGCCGCCTTGATGATATCGACCAGCGGCGTGCCGTCGGCGGCCTTCTGGCGGATCGTCTCGTCGTAGAGGATGACGCCGGAAATATACCGGGTCATCGCCTCCCTGGCGCGGAACATCATCTCGCGGTAGTCGCGACGGCTGTCGGCGGTCGATTCGACGCCGATGACGTCGAAGCGCTTCTTGATGGTGCCGGAACTTTCGTCGGCGGCCAGCAGGCCCTTGCCATCGGCCACGATCGCGGCGGCAATGTCTTCGAGACGTTCGCTCATTCTGCTTCTCCTGAAACGGTTGTCTTCCGCGCTTAACGGAAGTCTACCGCCAAAGGAATGGCATCGGAAAGCTCGAATCGATTGAAAGTCTTGAGAGCCCTTGCCCGCTCTCTTTGTGTTGATCGAGGCGTTCGGTTTAGCCGCATTTCCGCGGCGCCAGACGTTTCCGCCTGGCTGAAGAATGCATTAGTGCTTCAGCACGTCGACGCCGGGCAGCGGCTTGCCTTCCATCCATTCCAGGAAAGCGCCGCCGGCGGTCGAGACATAGGTGAAGTCGTCGGCGACGCCGGCATGGTTGAGCGCCGCCACCGTGTCGCCGCCGCCGGCGACCGAGACCAGCTTGCCGGCCTTGGTGCGCGCCGCCGCGTGCTTCGCCGCCGCCACCGTCGCATGGTCGAAGGGCGCGATCTCGAAAGCGCCGAGCGGGCCATTCCAGACCAGCGTTGCGGCGCGGTCGATCCATTCGCCAATGGTCGTTACGGTTTTGGCGCCGACATCGAGGATCATGCCGTCGGCCGGCACCTCCGAGATGGCGACGGTCTCGCAGGCCGCACCGGCCTTGAATTCCTTCGCGACGACGCCGTCGACCGGCAGGATGATGGCGCAGCCGGCCTCGGCCGCTTCGATCATGATCTGCTTGGCAGTGCTGGCGAGATCATGCTCGCACAGCGATTTGCCGACATCGGTGCCGCGCGCGGCAAGGAACGTGTTGGCCATGCCGCCACCGATGACCAGCGCGTCGACCTTCTTCACCAGATTCATCAACAGGTCGATCTTGGTCGAGACCTTGGCACCGCCGACAATGGCAACCACCGGCCGGACCGGATTTCCGAGACCCCTCTCCAGTGCCTCGAGCTCAGCCTGCATGGTGCGGCCGGCGAAGGCCGGCAACAGACGCGCCAGCCCCTCGGTCGAGGCGTGGGCGCGGTGCGCCGCGGAAAAGGCGTCGTTGACGAAGATGTCGCCGCAGGCGGCGAGCCTTTCGGTGAAAGCCGGTTCGTTCTTCTCCTCGGCCTTGTAGAAACGGGTGTTTTCGAGCAGCAGCACGTCGCCCTTGTCCATGGCGGCGATGGCGCTTCCCGCCGTGTCGCCGACGCAATCGCTGGCGAAGCCGACGGGCCGGCCAAGCACATCGGCTGTCGCCCTGGCGATCGGCTCCAGCGAGAATTCGGGCGAGGGGCCATCCTTGGGCCGGCCGAAATGGGCGAGCAGGATCACCTTGGCGCCCTTGCCGGACAGTTCGGCGATGGTCGGCGCGATGCGTTCGATGCGGGTGGCGTCGGTAACCTTGCCGTCGGCGACAGGCACGTTGAGGTCGACGCGCACCAGCACGCGCTTGCCGCTGATGTTGCCGATGTCGTCGAGGGTCTTGAAGGCGGCCATGCAGGTTCCTTTCGCAAAAAATCGGGGGACCATACCCCGCGCCAACGATGATGCAAGGCTTAGGCTAGGTTCGATACGAAATTTTGAAGTCGGGACCAGGGCTGTGCCGGCAACTGGGCGAGGGGTAGCGCAGCGATCGCCGTGTCAGCTCTCGGTCGCAGCCTTTTCCGCTGCCGGTTCCGGCGCCGGCTTCTCGTCCGCCCGCGCCTCGGCCAATTGCGTCTCGGTCGGTTTGCGCCAGTTGCGGATAAAGGCAGAGAGCCGGTCGCCGATTTCGCCGGCGCTCAGGAAAACCGGCACCCGCGCCACCGGTGCGGTCGGCTCGAAGGAAAGGCCGAGGCCCATGATCTTGCCCTTGTCGTCGACGTCGCGGACGATCAGCTCGATCGGACCGAGCAGCACGCGGTCGGCATATTCGGCATGGCCGCCGAGCCGCGCGGTGACCAGCGCGCCGACGGTGAGCTTTTGCTCCGCTTCGGTCAGACCGGGCGCATAGGCGGCCTCCAGTTCGGCGGCGGAGCGCGCCGGGTCCACGGCGAAGGCGCCGAAGAAATCCGCATCCTCGGGATCGACAACGGCGCGGCTGGCGAACAGCTTGTCGAGCAGGCGCGGATAGCGATCCGGCACGAAGATATAGACCTGGTCGCCGGCGGCGAGCCTGCCCATGTCCTGGAAGCGCATCGAGCGCCCGTCGCGCAGCACCAGCGAGGGCCGCGCCCAGCGCGGAATGCGCTCGCCGCGCGCCACGGGACTGCCGTGTGCCACGCGATAGGCAAGAAGCTCGTGATGGGCCGAGCCCGGCAGTTCCAGCTCGACCTTGTCCAGCGGGCCGAGCCGCGCCGGCACGATCAGGCCGAGACGGCGCGCCAGCGGCCCGACCGTCCAGCCCTGGATGACCAGCGACACCAGCACGATGATGAAGGCAGTGTTGAAGATGACACGACCGTTTTCCAACCCGCCGAGCAGCGGGGTGATGGCGAGCAGGATCGACACCGCGCCACGCAGGCCGACCCAGGAGACGAAGGCGACTTCGGGGCGCGGCAAGCGGAACGGGATCAGGCAGAGCCAGACAGCGATCGGGCGGGCGACAAACATCAGGAACAGGCCGAGCGCTATCGCCGGCACCATGATCGCCGGAAATTGCGACGGCGTCGCGAACAGGCCGAGGATCAGGAACATGATGATCTGCGCCAGCCACGACATACCGTCCTGGAAGCGTTTCAGAATGGTGACGGCGCGGATGTCGGAATTACCGGCGATCAGGCCGGCAATATAGACCGCCAGGAAGCCCGAGCCGCCGATGGCGCCGGCGGCGGCAAAGATCATCAGCGACAGGGTCAGCACGAAGATCGGCAGCAAGCCGTGATCGAGATTGAGCCGGTCGACGAGGCGCACGATGGCAAGGCCGCCAAGCGCGCCGACGACGGCGCCGAGGCCCATGTTGAGCAGGAAGCCTAAGACCAGGCTGGTGACCAGCACATTGGCCTCGGGGTTGGCGTGGGCGGCGATGATTTCGACCAGCGTGATGGTGAGGAAGATGGCGATCGGGTCGTTGGTGCCGGATTCCACCTCGAGCGTGGAACGCACGCGCTCGCGCAGATTGATCTCGCCGGCGCGCAGCAGGAAGAACACCGCCGCGGCATCGGTGGAGGCGACGGCGGCGCCGAGCAGGAAAGATTCGAGCCAGGTGAGGTCGAGCAGGTAGTGGGCGGCGGCGCCAAACAGGCCGGTGGTGAGAAGCACGCCGAAGGTCGCCAGCGACAGCGCCGGTCCCGCCGCCTGCCGCAAGGCGTTGAGCGGGGTGCCGAAACCGGAATCGAACAGGATGACGGCCAGCGCCAGTGAGCCGGCAAAATAGGCGATGCGGGCGTTGTCGAACTCGATGCCGAGGCCGTCGGTGCCGGTGGCCAACCCGATGCAGAGAAAGAGAAGCAGAAGCGGGGCGCCGAAGCGGAAGGCGATCAGGCTCGAAAACGCGGCGGCGACGACAAGTGCTGTGCCGACCAGCGTGACGAGATAGATCGCATGCTCCATCCTGAAATCAGCCCCTCAAATTCGTCTGTCTCCTGGTTTACGGCAGAGTGGGGCGAAGACGTGACCAGTGCAAGGCGGCGGGGTGGTTTTTTGCCCTATGCCGCTGATTTTCGAACGCTTTGGCGCTCAGGGCACGATTTGAGAAGGCGCACGGCGCTCGCATGAAAAACGCCCGGACAAGCCGGGCGTTTCAGGTCTCGAAGGAAGGCGTTGCGATCAGGCGATGGTCTTGCTGAAGGCGACCGCCGTGTCGGCCATGCGGTTGGAGAAGCCCCATTCATTGTCGTACCAGGACAGCACCGAAACGAAGTTGCCGTCCATGACCTTGGTCTGGTCGAGCGCCATGATCGAGGAGCGCGGATCGTGGTTGAAGTCGATCGAGACGTTCGGGTGATGGGTGACGCCGAGAATGCCCTTCAGCTTGCCGTTGGACGCAGCGATGACCGCATCGTTGATCTCCTGGACGGTGGTCGGCCGCTTGGCGATGAACTTGAAATCGACGACCGAGACGTTCGGGGTCGGCACGCGGATCGAGATGCCGTCGAGCTTGCCCTTGAGGTCGGGCAAGACGAGGCCGATCGCCTTGGCGGCACCGGTCGAGGTCGGGATCTGCGACAGAGCGGCGGCGCGGGCGCGGTAGAGATCCTTGTGCATGGTGTCCAGCGTCGGCTGGTCGCCGGTGTAGGAATGGATCGTCGTCATCATGCCCTTTTCGATGCCGACCGTTTCGTGCAGCACGGCGGCCAGCGGCGCCAGGCAGTTGGTGGTGCACGACGCGTTCGAGATGACGATGTGGTCCTTGGTCAGCTTGTCGTGGTTGATGCCGTAGACGACGGTGAGGTCGGCGCCTTCGGCCGGCGCCGAGACCAGCACGCGCTTGGCGCCGGCGGTCAGGTGCGCTGCGGCCTTGTCACGGGCGGTGAAGATGCCGGTGCATTCGAGCGCGATGTCGACGCCGAGTTCCTTCCACGGCAGTTGCGTCGGATCCTTGATCGCGGTGACCTTGAACTTTTCCTTGCCGACGGTGATCTGGTCGCCGGAGACCGAGACCTCGTGCGGGAAGCGGCCATGCACGCTGTCGAAGCGCAGGAGATGGGCATTGGTCTCGACCGGGCCGAGATCGTTGACGGCGACGACGTCGATGTCCTTGCGGCCTGATTCATGGATGGCGCGCAGGATGTTGCGGCCGATGCGGCCGAATCCGTTGATGGCAACTCTGACGGTCATTTTTCTCTCCCGGGGAGCTGGAGGGCAGACAATGGGTCCGCAGCTTCATAGCGGCGGAAGCGGAAAGAATCCAGCCGCAGCGACATGGATTTAAATCGATTAGGTTGGGCCAGTCCGGCGAAATCGCTTTGTGCGGTTTCGCCGGGGCACTTTTGCTTCAGCCTGTCGTTGTCCCAAACTGCGATACGCTTTTGGGCGACATGCAAGACCTTACTTGCCGTGCAAGCGGGCTTCCGCTGCCTTGGCGGCGGCATCGGCGGTGATGCCGAAATGCGGATAAAGCTGTTCGATGGTGCCGCTGGCGCCGAAGCCGGTCATGCCGATGAAGATGCCGTCGGAGCCGATGAGATGATCCCAGCCCTGGCGGATGCCGGCTTCGATCGCCATCTTGATTGGCGCGTTGCCGATCGTCTTCTTGCGGTAGTCGTCGCTCTGCTTGTCGAACAATTCGAAGCAAGGCATCGACACGACGCGGGTCGGATGACCATGCTTTTCCAGCAACTCGCGGGCGGCAAGCGCAATCTCGACCTCGGAGCCGCTGGCGAAGATCGTCACCGCGGCCTCGCCGCTGGCTGCGGCCAGTTCGTAGCCGCCCTGGCTGCTCAGGTTATTGGCCGAGAATTCGGTGCGCACCGTCGGCAGGTTCTGGCGGGTCAGCGCCAAAGTCGAAGGCGTCTTTTCCGACTCGAGAGCGATCTGCCAGCATTCGGCGGTTTCCACCGCATCGGCCGGACGGAAGACGTTGTGGTTGGGAATGGCGCGCAGTGCCGCCAGATGCTCGACCGGCTGATGGGTCGGGCCGTCTTCGCCCAGACCGATGGAATCATGGGTCATCACGAAGATCGAGCGGATGCCCATCAGCGAGGCCAGCCGCATCGACGGACGGGCATAGTCGGAGAAGCACATGAAGGTGCCGCCATAGGCGATCAGGCCGCCATGCAGCGTCAAGCCGTTGAGTGCAGCGGCCATGCCGTGCTCACGGATGCCGTAGTGGACATAGCGCTGGCCATAGTCGTCCGGCGTGATGTTCTTGGTCTGGCTGGTCTTGGTGTTGTTGGAGCCGGTCAGGTCGGCGGAGCCGCCGATGGTCTCGGGCACGGCGCCGTTGATGACCTCGAGCGCCATTTCGGACGATTTGCGGGTGGCGACCTTCGGCTTGTCGACCGAGAGCTTCTTCTTGTAGTCGGCAATGACGGCGTCGAAGTTGGACGGCAGCTTGCCGGCGATGCGGCGCTCGAACTCCGCCTTCAGCTTCGCTTCGGCCTTGGCGAGGCGGCCTTCCCAGTCGGTGCGTGCGTTGACGCCGGCCTTGCCGGCGGTGCGCCATGCGTCGAGGATGTCGGCCGGAATCTCGAAGGGCGGCGAATCCCAGTTGAAGAACTTCCGCGCGCCGGCAATCTCGTCGGCGCCGAGCGGCGAGCCGTGTGCCTTGTTGGTGCCGGCCTTGGTCGGCGCGCCGAAGCCGATGGTCGTCTTGCAGGCGATCATCGTCGGCTTGTCGGAATGGCGGGCGGCTTCGATGGCATAGGCGATCGCTTCTGGATCCGTGCCGTCGATGTGGCTGGCGTTCCAGCCGGACGCCTGGAAGCGGGCGACCTGGTCGGTGTTGTCGGCGAGCGACACCGGGCCATCGATCGAGATGTTGTTGTTGTCCCAGAAGACGATCAGCTTGTTGAGCTTGAGGTGCCCGGCAAGCGCGATGGCCTCCTGGCTGACGCCTTCCATCAGGCAGCCGTCGCCGGCCAGCACGTAGGTGTAGTGATTGACGAGGTCGTTGCCGAAGGCGGCGTTCATGATGCGCTCGCCGAGCGCGAAGCCTACCGAATTGGCGAGACCCTGGCCGAGCGGGCCGGTCGTCGTCTCGATGCCGGTGGCGTGACCATATTCAGGGTGGCCGGCGGTCTTCGAGCCCAACTGGCGGAAATGCTTGATCTGGTCGATGGTCATGTCTTCATAGCCGGTCAGATGCAGCAGCGAATAGAGCAGCATCGAGCCGTGACCGGCCGACAGGATGAAGCGGTCGCGATCGGGCCAGTGTGGCGCCTTGGGATCATATTTCAGGAAGCGTGTGAACAGCACCGTGGCGATGTCGGCGCAGCCCATGGGCAGGCCGGGATGGCCGGACTGAGCCTTCTCGACGGCGTCCATGGAGAGAAAACGGATCGCATTGGCCATCCGGTCATGTTGTTCACGCGACGTCATGGTTCCTCCAGAAATGGGGGTTTGGGGGCTGGGGAGAGCCCTGGAAAAGGGTGCGCGACACATAGCAGGCGCGGGCTTTTAGTCAACAAATCGGTGCGTATTTGCCGGTCTTATGATGCCGACGGCGGGCCTACATTAGCGTTAGCAGGGGACAGTCGCGAGAGCTTTGTTGACGTTGCCTTCACCCGGTGCCTAATGTTTCGCGGATAACGCGTTCTGAACGCGAACGATTCGGTGATGGGCAGGGCACAGGACGAAGGCCATGACCGGGGAAACCACGCTCAAGGAAGTCATCTCCAGGCTGGGTAAGGCCATCGAGGGGCTGGAAAATGCCGTCGCGGCCAAGCTCGAGCATGAACGCGATTACTCGGAAGCCGAGGCCGAGGTACAGCGGATGAATGCCGACAGATCCCGGCTGGCGCAAGAACTCGACAATTCCGAAGCGCGCGCCGAAAGGCTGGAAGACGCCAACAAGGAAGTGTCGCGACGGCTGGTGACCGCCATGGAAACCATCCGCGCTGTGTTGGACAGATAGGGCTGGACAGGTAGGCTCATGGCACAGGTCACGGTTTCCATCGACGGCAAGCAGTATCGGATGGCCTGCGACGAAGGCCAGGAAGAGCACCTGATCGATCTTGCGGAACGCTTCGACCGCTATGTCTTGCATCTGAAGGACTCATTTGGCGAGATCGGCGACCAGCGGCTGACGGTCATGGCCGGCATCATGGTGATGGACGAGCTCTCGGAGTTGCAGAAGCGCGTCAAGGGCATGGAAAGCGAAGTGCTGACCTTGCGCAAGACGCGCGACGATGCGCTGACCAAGGCCGACAAGAACGACAGCGTGCTGACCAACGCGCTTGGTGCACTGGCGCAGCGCATGGAAGATCTGACGGAGACGCTGGCGGTCAACAAGGCTTGAGGCGCACGGAGCCTTCCTGTCCACACCAGGCTCGCATGCGCTGGCGTTGCCGCCATCGGCACAAAAATGCTCGTTCTGCCGCCGACAAGAGTTTCATATTATCTCGCGGCCGCGATTTTTGCGCTAAGATGCAGCAATGCCGGAGCGTGGGGACGCCTTGATGGCGGCATGGTTTGCCGCCCGTAGCCCTCTCTGCTGGCAGGATTTGTTTCAGGGGAGATGTGCCATGAGCCTTCGTATCAACGACATCGCGCCGGACTTCACCGCCGAGACCACGCAAGGGACGATCAAGTTCCATGAATGGATCGGTGACGGCTGGGCGATCCTGTTCAGCCACCCGAAGAATTTCACCCCGGTCTGCACGACCGAGCTTGGCACGATGGCCGGGCTGGAGGGCGAGTTCAAGAAACGCAATGTCAAGATCATCGGCATTTCGGTCGATCCGGTCGAAAGCCACGGCAAATGGCAGGACGACATCAAGACGGCGACCGGCCACTCGGTGAACTATCCGCTGATCGGCGACAGGGACCTCAAGGTCGCCAAGCTTTACGACATGCTGCCGGGCGGCGCCGGCGAGACGTCGGAGGGCCGCACGCCCGCCGACAACGCCACGGTGCGCTCGGTCTATGTCATCGGGCCGGACAAGAAGATCAAACTGGTGCTCACCTACCCAATGACTACGGGCCGTAACTTCGACGAGATCCTGCGCGCGGTCGATTCCATGCAGCTGACCGCCAAACACCAGGTGGCGACGCYGGCGAACTGGAAGCAGGGGGAGGATGTCATCATCACCGCCGCCGTCTCCAACGAGGATGCAATCAAGCGTTTCGGCGCCTACGAGACCATCCTGCCCTATCTCAGGAAGACCAAGCAGCCATCCGCCTGACCACTTCGGAACAGTTTTTGGCTTTCTCGCCGCAGCGAGCGAAATGATACTTGACTGGGTCACGCGAGGGGGCAACCATGCTCCCCTTGGGTACCGGTAGAGAAAATCATTCCTACCGACCAAAGCGCGTCGCTTCTGAATGGATTGAGACGGCGCGCTGAGGTCTGAGTTGTTATGCATGTCGTTCTCCCAAAGCCGGGGCCACTTTTGGGCGACATGCATCAAGGGTTGGGGGAGCTGAAATTGGACCTAGCTTTGGCCAGGCCGCAGGTCAGCGGCTTCTATGACAAGCCGACCGGGGCCATCCAGTATGTCGTCGCCGACCCGGCGACGAAACGATGCGCCATCATCGATCCGATCCTCGACTTCGACGAGAGGTCCGGCGCCACGGCGACGAAGAGCGCCGATGCCCTGCTCGACTTCGTCAGCGAGCAGGGGCTGGGCGTCGAGTGGATCCTCGACACCCATCCGCATGCCGACCATTTCTCGTCGGCGCACTATCTGAAGCAGAAGACCGGCGCGCCCACGGCGATCGGCGAGAGGATCGTCGACGTCCAGAAACTGTGGAAGGCGATCTACAACTGGCCGGATTTTCCCGCCGACGGTTCGCAATGGGACAGGCTGTTCGGGGAAGGCGAGACCTTCCGGATCGGCACCCTTCCGGTCACCGTGCTGTTCTCCCCCGGGCACACTCTGGCCTCGATCACCTATGTGATCGGCGATGCCGCCTTCGTCCACGATACGCTGTTCGTGCCCGACAGCGGCACCGCGAGGGCGGACTTTCCCGGCGGCAGTGCAGCGCGGCTTTGGCATTCGATCCAGGACATCCTGGCGTTGCCGGACGAGACGCGCGTTTTCGTCGGCCATGACTATCAGCCCGGCGGACGAGAGCCGTTGTGGGAAAGCACGATCGCGATGCAGAAGGCCAGCAATATCCACCTCGTTGCCGCGCGCACCGAGGCCGATTTCGTCGCCCTGCGTGAAACCCGCGACAGGACACTGCCGATGCCGAGGCTGATCCTGCATGCGCTGCAGGTCAATATGAATGGCGGACGGCTGCCTGACCCGGAGGCCAATGGCCGGCGGTATCTGAAATTTCCGCTGGACTCGCTTTGACCTGACGGTGCTAGACAGCGGCACAAAAAAGGCGGCGTCAGTTTCCTGACGCCGCCTTTGTAATTTTGTTGCCGAGCTGGCCTTAAGCCGCCGGCTGCGCCTCGATGGTGCGCAGCGCCTGGGTCTGGCGCTTGGCGGCGGCCTTGACCGCGTCCTGCACCTTCTCGAAGGCGCGCACCTCGATCTGGCGCACGCGCTCGCGGCTGATGTCGAACTCGGCCGACAGCTCTTCCAGGGTCAGCGGCTCCTCGGCGAGGCGACGAGCCTCGAAGATGCGCCGCTCGCGCTCGTTGAGCACGGCAAGAGCGCCCGACAGCATGCCGCGCCGGTTTTCCAGCTCGTCCTGCTCGATCAGCATCTCTTCCTGGCTTTCATGGTCGTCGACCAGCCAGTCCTGCCATTCGCCGGATTCGCCTTCGCTCGCCCGGATCGGGGCGTTGAGCGAGGCGTCGCCCGACAGGCGGCGGTTCATCGACACCACTTCGGCTTCGGAAACGTTCAGCCTTGTGGCGATCTCGGCGATCTGGTCGGGCTTGAGGTCGCCGTCATCCAGCGCCTGGATCTTGCCCTTCACCTTGCGCAGGTTGAAGAACAGGCGCTTCTGGTTGGCGGTCGTGCCCATCTTGACCAGGCTCCACGAGCGCAGGATGTACTCCTGGATCGAGGCCTTGATCCACCACATGGCGTAGGTCGCGAGGCGGAAGCCGCGCTCCGGTTCGAATTTCTTGACGGCCTGCATCAGGCCGACATTGCCTTCCGAGATCACCTCGCCGATCGGCAGGCCGTAGCCGCGATAGCCCATGGCGATCTTGGCGACGAGCCGGAGGTGGCTGGTGACGAGCTTGTGCGCGGCCGTGGTGTCCTCATGCTCGGCATAACGCTTGGCGAGCATGTACTCTTCCTGCGGCTGCAGCATGGGAAAGCGGCGGATTTCTTCCAGGTAGCGGCTGAGGCCGCCTTCGCCGGAAACAATACTGGGTAGTGACTGGGCCATGATAGCGCCCCCTCTCTATTGGAGTGATGCCCCCGAAACGCGGCGGGCATGTGACGCGAGCACCAAAAGGCTCGCCCGCGACATCAGATATATACAGGAACAAAACCAGAAAAGACAGGCGTTTGTTCAACACGAAACAGTGTGTCACGCTGAAGTGAACAATGCCAGTCAGGTTTTTTGATGGCTAGCTTGAAGCTTGTTGGTGACCGGTTCAGAGCTTGCGGAAACCGCCGACGAGTTCCTCCATGTCCCTCGGTATCGGCGCCTCGAACCTCATCGTTAGATGGGTAGTCGGGTGGCGAAATGCAAGCAGCCAGGCATGCAAAGCTTGCCGGGAAAATGCCTTGACCTGGCTTTTCAGCGGTTCAGGCAGCCGGTTGGCCTTGGTGCGGAAGGCCTGGCCATAGTCGGGGTCGCCAATCACCGGATGGCCGATATGCGCCATGTGGACGCGGATCTGGTGGGTGCGGCCGGTCTCGAGCCGGCATTCGACCAGGCTGGCTGTGGCGAACTCCTGCTGATCGACGCCGAAGCGCTCCCGCACGGTAAAGTGGGTGACGGCATGGCGGGCGTCGTCGCGTCCTTCCGGCACCACGGCGCGGCGCACGCGGTCGGCGGCGCGGCCGAGCGGCGCGTCGACCGTGCCCGTCGGCCGCTGCGGTATGCCCCAGACCAAAGCCAGATAGGCGCGTTCGAGATCGCCGGTCAGGCCGTGATCGGCGAAGGCTTCGGACAGCGACTTGTGGGCGCGATCGGTCTTGGCGACCACCATGACGCCGCTGGTCTCCTTGTCGAGGCGGTGAACGATGCCCGGACGGCGCACGCCGCCGATGCCGGAAAGGCTGTCGCCGCAATGATGGATCAGCGCGTTGACCAGCGTGCCGGTCCAATTGCCGGCGCCGGGATGCACGACAAGTCCGGCCGGCTTGTTGATGACGATCAATTCGTCGTCCTCATAGAGCACATCGAGCGCGATGTTCTCGCCCTGTGGCTCCGCTGGTTCCGGCTCCGGCATGGCGACCGAGACGCTTTCGCCCGGCGTCATCTTGCGTTTGGTCTCGTCGACCGGCTTGCCGTCAATCGAAACCGCGCCCTGCCTGATCAGCATCTGCACGCGGCTGCGCGACATGTCCGGGCCGAGGCTCGCAGCCAGCCATTGGTCGAGGCGCTGACCGGCCGCATCCGCGCCCGCCACCAGCACGGTGGGCGCCGCCGCTATGAATTGGTCCTCTATCAATTCAGGGGCCTCTTCGCTATGAGCGCTCATTGAAAAACCGTTCCGGACTATTTGCCATGGCCAGCCCAATTGCCGAGGAAGATCAGGAGAAACCGCTCGACCCCGAGGTCGAAATGGTGCGCAGGAAACTCGTCCGCTTCGTCGGGATCAATCTCGGCCTGCTGTTCCTTGCCCTTATGGTGGTGATCGGCGCCCTTGTCTACAAAGCGCGCAACGCACCGCCGGCGAACCCGCCGCTGGCCGGCGACATCCAGATGCCGGCCGGCGAGCCGGTCAGCGGCGACATCGTGCTGCCGGTCGGGGCCAAGGTGGTCAGCCAGTCGCTGTCCGGCAACCGCGTCTCCATCGACGCCGAGCTTGCCGACGGCAGCCGCACGATCTTCGTCTACGACATGACAGAGCGCCGGGTGATCGGCCGTTTTGCAATTCGCAACAAATGAGCGGGTTCGCCGAATATCGTCGCGTCGCGACCGTCGCCCTGGTCGTCGCCAACTATGACGAGGCGATTGCCTGGTATGTCGAGCGGCTGGGCTTCCTCCTCGTCGAGGATGTCGATCTCGGCGGCGGCAAGCGCTGGGTCACCGTCGCGCCGGCCGACGGGCAGGGCGCGAGGCTGCTGCTGGCCGAGGCTTCCGACGAGGCACAAGAGAAAAGCATCGGCAACCAGACCGGTGGCCGTGTTTTCCTGTTCCTCGAAACCGACGATTTTGCCCGCGACCATGCGGCGATGCTGGAGAAGGGCGTCGAATTTCGCGAGACACCGCGCTTCGAGCCCTATGGCACGGTGGCGGTTTTCGCCGATCTGCATGGCAATCTCTGGGATCTGATCGAGCCGAAACGGTAGGCCTGTGGCCGGTTTTTCCGCGATGCGGTAAAGCGGCCGAACCCCAGTTGCTTTTTCCCTGCCGTCAGCCTATATCGCCGGTTCTTGAACGCGCCCATCGTCTAGCGGTCAGGACACCGCCCTCTCACGGCGGGAACAGGGGTTCGATTCCCCTTGGGCGTACCAAGAAAATCAATAGCTTAGCTCGCTTGCGCTCCGTTGCATCGAATATTCACCGAATAAACGGCTGCGTACAGTAGCGAATGCTGGCAACTAAGAACTGGCTGTTCGGCGATCGACATCCATCGCATAGCTGGAGCCGGCCACCTGCCGCCCGTCCTTGTGGCGGCAATCGCCAATATCCCGGGCAACCGGGAGCCGAGCGCCAAGGTGTTTCAATAATCATCGCGGGACACGGCCAAGTCGCCGTGGCGGGCGGCAATCAAACAGGCAAGGATCAAGCCGCGACGGCGACACGGTGGTCATCGCCGGAATGCATCCGATTCGCCAGCATGGATACGCCGGAGCTCCATCGCGCGCATTGCGATCCCGAGCTGCGGCTTGGCCTGCTGGCGAAGCGGCGCATGGTCGAGCTGCTCGCGCCGGGCAAGCTCATCGTTCACCCTGGCGACCCGCGACGGCCGGCTGAAAGACCGCTGTGGCCGGACGCCGTGACGATCAAGGTCAAAGGCAAGGATGTCGGCGAGATCCTGATTGCCGACATCGCCGATCCCCGCACTTCGGGCATTCCGAAGCTCATCCGCAAAATCTCTTGTTGTGCGGCTGCATCTTGCCATCGGCCAAAAGGAGCCGTTCAGGCTCGGTCATGCCAAACCAAAGCTGCCATTCAAGGCCCCGTTGGAGACATAAGTTTCGGGTCCAATTCGGATGAGACAGCGTAACTCCGAACTGGATCTCGCGCCTCGGGTCTCCAGACGACGAACACTCAGGTATCTGGAAGTGCCTGGATGTGTTCTCGCACCTGTCTTGCCGTGCCGATTGGTACGGCGTCCAGCGCTGCACGTAATACGGCTTTCGTTCGGGCCCACCCAGGGGTGGTCGATGCAATGCTCTCAAGTATGGCGGGTACACTTAGTCTCGGCGTAGCCAACAGCGCGGAGGTGTCGCATAGTCGATCCCATGCCTGGGTCACGAGATCGGAGAATGGCACAGCGACGAAGTTGCCGAACTGAGGCTGGTTCAGGTAGTGTGCGGCTAATGACTGCGCCGTGATCAGTTCTGAAGGCGTTCGATCGCGACCCAGAGCAGCTATAGCGGCAAGAGCGTGAGCTTGCCAGGTCGGATTCTTGTCGACAACCTTCCACCATGGATCATCCAGACCGAACAACACAGTTTCGACATCCGCCAGGAAGCTCCGAAGTCGGTCGTAACTAGTATGGGATGGCAAATCTTGCTGCCATTTGCGAAGGGGTATCTTCATGATGGCTCCCTTCGCCATCAAACTCACTATCGCCAGCAAAATGCGGTAAAAGAAGAAAATTTCATACGAATCCGTCAGTGGCTGAATCGGAGGGTCATCTTCGAGTTTGCCCAACCCGTCACGCCCAGCCTCGCGTTCGGATGCGAGGTAGGCAAGGTATGAGATCTCCCGGATGGTATCGTTCATGAGTGGTGCCATGTCCGACGTGGCGATGGCGAGCCGATTGAAATTGCTCCAGGTCGTCGCCAAGACCAGACCGTCTTTTGTTCCCCGTACCCACTCGGAGAGACGTATGGCAACTGTAGGGCCGCGGGCCACCGATAGGTCCAGCTCCAGGAGTTGGCTAGCCAATAAGGCTGTGCTTGCTGGGCGCTGTTCGCCCCAGTTGAGCGTGTCAAGCGAACTAGGCATACCAATGAAAGTTTCTGGATCGACGGCACCTTCGTGTCGCTCACCCTTCACGTCCGCGAGCACCGACTTGATGGCTTGCGATCCGAATTGCCGAACAGACAGCAATGGTTCCGGTGGTGGTTCACGACCATCTTCGATCAAGCGATCAAGCGCGACCCCAAAGGCATCCACCGCACTGCGTGTACTGTTGGCCAAGTGAAGAGCCAGACCCTGGTCGAACATAAGACCCACAAACCTTTCAACAGGGTCTTCGTCGAGGAGGCTAGAAGCAGCTTCCGCGAACCGGCTCGAACACAATGACCATTGTTTGGCACGTCCGGCCGCAATTGCCGCTTCGCGCAGGATGTCCGTCAAGTAGGGTCGAGGTACATCAAGGTCGGGGAGTATTCGATCGTAGATTTCGAGGGCTTCCGATACCGCTGCCGAACGCCACAATACCTTCGCTTTGGCCGCCAGCACTCGAGTAGGATAGCCCAGCTTCTTGGCTGAACGATCGGCCTCCACAATTGCGATCGGGGCGTCTTCCAGATCCTCGTCGATCACGCGGATCAACAATGCTGCTGCGGCATTGGCGAGCGCAGGTGCTCTCGCATCGATAGCTACCTCGACCGTCCGCTTAAGCAGCGCCGCGAAACCTGTCCAATTCGGCTGCGTTTTTCGGATCTCACTCAACCACAATCGATCAAGGGTGTGGGCGGCCACATCAATGTCACCGGTGTGACCTGGCAAAACCGACCTTTTTTCGTCGTTCCCGAGGCTTCCGATGATATCCAGAAACTCTCCGAATTCTTCAGCGTCTGAGACGGAACGGAGCAGGGTGAGCGACACGATTGGCGATAGGTCCGGCCAGTTCGAAGTAATGTCGCGCCCCTCGCGCCCATATCTGGCCAGTGCGTCTCGTACGGTCCCCGCGAGCCGCATGAAACGCAAACCCAGATCGACGGAGGCCTGCACGTCTCGATCGAGACTTTCCAGGCTCATCAACTGCCACAGAAACAGGAAATCGAAGAAACCAGCAGCAATATCGCTCGCATCGCGCTCGTCTGCCTCCTTTAGTGCTTGCGCGACGATTGCTTCAAGTTTGTCCGGCTCGGCCTCCGCGGCTATACGCAGTTGGAGTATCCGCAACACGGCCGTGTCGATCGCAGCCTTAAACGGAGATTTCGTTTGCTCACCTACACCGAACGACGCAAACATACCGGCGGATTCTCCGATCTGTTTCCAGACCTCCGCCGACGCGTCCAGTAAGCTTGGCAATAGAGACACCAGAGGTCCGGCTTTTCCGCTGAGCATGGAGTGCAACAGAAGAGTTGCAACGTCTGTGGCTGAAAGCGAGCGATCTGCGAGCCATGCCCACGCGATGCTGCCGTACATGGCGGTGCTCCACGGCTGTCCGCGGGTCTCTGCACCGAGCCCACGCAACAAAGGCGAGACGCGGAGATCCGAAGTGTCCGTTACCTCCAGCCACGGCCCCGTCAGCCGGTCGATTGTATGTCCCGGTTCGTTGAGAGCGGGCGGAATCCTGCCCACAGCCATCAGACGCAAGCGGGATATGCGGCCGATCACCAAGCTCGCCCGAGAAAGCAGCTCGCGCTCGTCCTCCGACAGAGCCGAAACCATCCGCCTCGCTTCGGCGCGAACGTCGACAAGTTCCGAAGTAGGAGATAGCCACTCCCTTATAGATGGCGACGGCCAGCCCAGCTGTTGCAAGGCATAGAGACGGGCATCAACCAACTGCGGGTGGCCGCTCGTGGACGCGAAGACGATCTTCGACCATGTATCTGCCGCGTCGGCTGGGCACCCGGCTTCGATGAAATAGGACGCAATCTCGTCGGACTCGAACAGTGGCGCCGCGAACGTATGGTCGTCTGTCAGATTGACGGCCTCCGCTACCCGTGGCGGCAATCGCTGGGCCCCTGTTATCAGCAATTCACTTTTCGTTGCCGTCAATGCGGCCGTCAATCGACCTAGCGGCGGCAGCAGGCTTCGAGGGTCGTCGCCCACTTCGAGATCGTCCAGCACAATCGTAATCGGCGAACCTTGCTTCTCGATGATCTCCGCGGCTGCATCTAATCTTGCAACGAGGGCGGTCTGGGGGAGGTCGCGCAGGTCGATCCATCCGGCGGTGTGCGAAAATTCGGTGACCACCGTCGCAAGGAGCGTCTTGCCCACGCCAGTGGAGCCGTGGATCAACACCGTACCGCCATGGAGCGCATCCCCAATGGCCGATTCCAGTTGCGGGCGAGCCAACCGGCGCACTGGCGTACGTGGTGGTTTCGCAATCGTGCGATCGACGTGCGCTACCTCCGTTTGGGCCGTGCCCTTGCCGGTAAGCTGCTTCATCAGCTCCATGAGCTGAGCCATTGGGATCGTCACCGATCCCGCCGCCTCCAGCACGCGAATATAGTCGCCCCTCCGGAGCGGTGCGCGCGAGGAGTCGGTTGCATTTGCCCATGCTTTGACATGGAGCGCCCCCAACGCACCTGCGGAATGAGCCGCGCTAATGCCTCTGGGCTCGCCGAGCTCGATTAGCCTGTTCTCTATGCGCATCCGTAGCTCTTCGGCCCCGGGCTGATTTGTGACCCACTCCAATGGCTCGACGATCCGCGAAATAAAACTTTCGACCGAAGCTGTGCGAAGCCAGTTGCGGAAGGACACCGGTAGCTCGCCGCGTGCTCGGAGGAAATCTTGTATGATTTTGGCAGTGGCTAAGGATATCGCGCTTGAAGGCGCGCACCGGATCTCCTGCCAAGCTGCAATCCCGGGCGACGACAGCGGAAGGTCGTTGCCTCGCTCCTGGCCGATCCCCGAGGTCGTCAGGTAACGGAATTGGATGGAGATGCCTGGATTGCGCTCGGAGTGCTGCCATAAGTTGCCGATAGCCGCGAGGGCGTTGACGCTACGCAAGGTCAGGTTGCCCGACCCTACGGTGTCCTTCACCTGTTCCACCAACGCGTTTGCCGCATCTATCCGATCGAGATCCTCTGCACCTTCCAGATAGAGGATTTGCCCTTCGGAGAGGTCGAGCCATGCTTCGATGCTGCGCAGCATTTGGTAGGAATATCCCCGCAAAGAGTCCACCGCCTCTCGCGCTGGATCATTCTTCAAGGGGGTAAGACTTTTATCGTTATCCATGACCTGATGTAGGACCAAGCGCCATAAGCAAGCAACCGGCAAACACCGATGGCGCGGTACTCGCGTACCTGATCTGGGTATACAATGATAAGCCAGCTAATAGTGTAGTCGAGGCCAGATGAGGACAGTACGCCGTCCAACAAAACGTCCGCCTATTCGCTGCTCGCCGGATGCCGAGATCCACGCCTGCCGTGTCGGCAGGTGATCGCAGCGCGACCGTGGACCGGCAAGTGCGGCTGTGGTGCGAATTCAGCAGGCCTTCGCCATCACCGCTTCCCGTCGCCGATCCTCTCGCTCGCGTGGCCAGTCCGAATACAGTGGCGTGAGGGTAAGATGGGTTATCCCGATTTGCTTGTCGTCGCGGCCGGCGTTACCGCACCCTGCAATAGGCGGGAATGTTCAAAGGCGCCCCAGTAGACCCAATGCCCGAGCCGGCTCGAGCGTGGTGTGTTTTACAGGGCGGTCCAGGGGTCGAAGAAGACGAAGAAGACGAAGAAGACGAAGAAGACGAAGAAGTGGGAGCCTCCCGTCAAGCTGTCGCAACGACCGCTCGCGGATACGCATCGTAACTCCCCGCAACACCGAGTTTGACTCAATATCGCACGGTCGTTTCCGTTCCGTTAGCTATTGCTAAACAAGTCCCTCAAAAAACCCGCCGGCCGAGCCAGCGGAGTTCTGGGGTAGCCAGAGTGTGGTCTGGCAGATTACAAACGGTCCGACCGGACTTTTGATTCAGGATTTACTGAAGCGGCCATGGAAGCCCCGCCAGAGCTGGCCCGCGTTCAGTTGCGCCGATGATGGCGGCGGCGCTGGCGTCAGGTTGAGGAAGTAGCTGACCTATGACTTCTGGGAAGCAAGCGATCAGCGATGCGATCGACAGTGCGATCCGCAATCGCGTGCACTTTACTGTCTTTGGGCCACATGACCTGTATTCGTGGGTGTGGGCAGCTTGGGCGCACCGCAACTCGTTCTACCTTATGCCGACAGGATTGGGGCGGGCGCAAAAGGTGAGCCTCCATGCCGACCACAAATTCCGGCTGGCCTTCGACAAACATGATGTCGAATACCTTCGCTCACGCAACAGCCGGGGTTTTATTGATGAGCGCGCAACCGTGGTCTGGGAAAAACCCATGTTGCCAGAAACGGGCGCCGTCGAGGTTGTATCACTGACTATCCCCGCAAAGCATCTTGCCCTTGGTGAGCAAGTAGGAAAGCCGGGAAAGGGCCTATTTGCTTTTGGCATAACGAATTGCGAGAACGCCGCACAATTCCGTTTCTTCATGTCCAAAGAGCCAGCCGCGACCCTTGAGCCAAAATTGAGCGTGATGGGGACGCCAACATTTTTCTTCGGTTTGGACAATGGCGAGAACGTTAGCATGGTTGTGCGCGAGGTGCCGTTCAGTCCGCCCACTATGACATCGCCGCACGGTGTTSCGCGGATGGATTTTCCTGCAGATGTGCAGCATGCACTGACCGACTGCCACTCGTTGCTGCACTCGCACCCGCCCGATGGGGGTGCTCTTCACATTTGGGAAGCCGGGGGCGTCTTGCTGGACATGACCAGGCGCCGCCTTGCCGTCAGTCCGGCTGGGAAACCTCTGAACCCAGATTAAAGGCGCAGCCGCGCCGCGCTATTCAACGCCGCTTGTCCGGCGCCGGCTTGCGTTTGCGCTCGACTGGCGCAATCCTTCCCTCTTTGAGGGGCATTCAATTTAAAGTGACGATGAAGCACCGAAGGCAAGGCCAAAATCTCCCCATATCGTTCGGCTACAGGCCTCCGTGGATGGGTTGCTCGACAGGACTAATCAGCTCATCGAGCGGACACACATCGGGCGCGTGCTAACCTTCACGGCAGTTTTGGAAAACGAGCTGCAGGTTGCATTGGACAGTCATATGGCGCACCGATCGAAGAAGATGAGCGAGAAGTTGTACGATTCCAGCGGCCCACTTGCCACCTTCTCAGCCAAGATCAAGATCGCACTAGCGTTCGGCATAATCCCGACGGATCTGGCGGCCGAGCTCGACAAGATCAGAAACATCAGGAACAAGTTTGCGCACACGCGCGAGGCCATTTCGTTTCAGACACCTGAAATCATAGAGGCGGTCAACAAATTGTCGAACGCCATCAAAGACAAGGCTACTGACGATATCTTCGGCGAGGCCTGTCGCCTGGCTATAGGCGGCCTTCTGAGTGCCAGGAAGCCCCGAGATCCTGCCAAAACTTAACGAGACGGACGGACGGCGCCAAGCCTGTTGATCAGCGCCTGGATGTCGAGCTTTGTCGATTTGCAGCACATCGGGTGCCTGCAATTGACATAGACGGTTTCGCGGGCTTCGAAGATCGCCACGCCRCCAACGTGTCAGTGACTTTGACTCATTTTGCGTGGCCACGACGTGAGCGGTGCCGTGGCGAGCGGGATTGAAATCCGCGTCGGAACGAACCAGGCAGTCCGCCAGACAGATCGATGAAGAAGGATGAGAAGGAACTTCCCTGAAGGAAACGAAAACGCTATCGATCGACATAGCCCAAGACCTCTAGTCAGGTTGCGGGTCAGGCCTTCGTTCGGTGTTACCAGCACCTGCGAACGCCGATTTCTGTTGCTCCGAAAGCGAAGCATGCGCAATCAATCGGGATCCGCGAAGGATCTCAAGCCGGCCGGCTCAGGAGAGCTCCGTTATGGTTAACGGCGGTGACTTGCTGATGGAGATGCACTCGACTCGCATAAAGAAGGCAAACCTAGCTTGTAATCCGAGGTAGAACCCCCCGCGCATGGGCCGAGGTGACGCCTTGGTCCTTGCGGTCGCCCACGAAGGGCATCGACGGCGGCGTCGGTTGGTGGCAAAAAGCGAGCCGCTAGAACCGAAAGGCGACAATGGCCAAACTCACGCTCTCTCAGCTCACCTCCCTTCTGTTCAAGGCGTGCGACGAACTTCGTGGCAACATGGATGCGAGTACAAGGAGTACATCTTCGGCGTCCTGTTTCTGAAGCGGTGCAGCGACCTGTTCGACCAGCAGCGTGAAAAGCTCACGGCCAGTCTACGCGCCCGTGGTCTTGGTGGTGAACGGCTCGCAAACCTACTGGAAAGTCGGGACCAGTACACCTTCTATGTACCCCCTGAATCGCGCTGGGCAACCATTCGGCATCTTAAGGAGGACGTCGGCAACGGCCTCAATTCCGCGCTTGGCGAGCTTGAGCGGCACAATAAGGACCAACTTGAGGATGTGCTCGAACACATCAATTTCAACCGCAAGATCGGACAGCGCACACTCAGCGACGACACTCTGGTCGATTTCATCCAAGTGTTCGAGAAAATCCCCCTGCGCGACGAGAACTTCGAGTTTCCCGATCTGCTCGGTGCCGCCTACGAATACCTGATCAAATACTTTGCCGACTCGGCCGGCAAAAAGGCAGGCGAGTTCTACACTCCCGCAGATGTCGTCCGCACGATGGTCGAGATCGTCGATCCGCAGCCTGGCATGAGCATCTATGACCCGACCGTCGGTTCGGGCGGCATGCTGATCCAGTCGCGCGATTATATCCGCGACAACGGTGGCGATCCAAACAACCTCTCGCTCGCTGGGCAGGAGTCGCAGGGCACGACCTGGTCGATCTGCAGGATGAACATGATCCTGCATGATATCCAGTCGGCTGACATCCGGCAGGAGGATACGCTGTCCAAGCCTCAGCACCGGGCCGACGACAGCGAACTGACCCGCTTCGATCGGGTGCTGGCCAATCCGCCATTCAGCCAGAACTACAGCGCCAAGGACATGGAGTTCAAAGGCCGCTTCGTGAAATGGATGCCGGAAAAGGGCAAGAAGGCGGACCTGATGTTCGTCCAGCACATGCTAGCGGTGCTGAAAACTAACGGGCGCATGGCGACGGTGATGCCTCACGGCGTGCTGTTCCGCGGCGGCGATGAGAGGGACGCGCGCGAGCACTTCGTCCGCAACGGATGGCTGGATGCTGTCATCGGCCTGCCACCCAGCCTATTTTACGGCACCGGTATCCCCGCCTGCATTGTGGTGATGAACAAGGATCATGCGGAGACCCGCAAGGATGTGCTGTTCATCAATGCCGACCGCGAATACCGCGAAGGCAAAGGGCAGAACTTCCTACGGCCCGAGGATATGGCGAAGATCGTAGATGTCTATCGCCGGAGGCAAGATGTGCCGGGCTATGCCTGCGTCGTGCCCATCACCGAGATCGAGGCGGAAGGGTTTAACTGCAACATCCGCCGCTATGTCGACAACGCCCCGCCGCCCGAGCCGCAGGACGTGCGGGCACACATCCATGGCGGGGTGCCTGTGGCTGAAGTTGATTCGCTTGAACGCTTCTGGCTCAACTATGACGGCCTGCGCCACGCCTGCTTCGCTCCACGCACCGGCGATGTGGCCAACTGCGATTTTTCCGCCGCGATCGCCACACGGCGCGATATCGCCGAGCTGGTCAAGGCCCATCCCGGCGTATTGGCTGCACATCAGGATTTCATGCTCCGCCTAACGAAATGGTGGCAGGTGAACGAGCCCGCGATCGTACAGCTTGCACCGGGGGATGCGGCGGCAGGCGGCCGCGGCGGCAACGTATATGCGCTGCGCCGAGCACTAGTGGCCGATATCGACGCAATGTTTGCCGACCAGAGGCTGCTCAACCCCTTCCAGATTCGCGGGGCCATGGCGCGGTACGTCGATGGCCTCAAGACCGACCTGAAATCGGTGGCTGCGAGCGGCTGGGATGCGGAGCTGATACCCGACGACGAAATCCTGCAGAGCGAGTTTCCCGAATTGATCGAGGAACTGACTGCCAAGCGTGTTCGGATTGACCAGGTGCTTGCCGCATTCGCCGCCGCAGACGAGGAAGGCTATGAGGACGAAGACGACAGCGGCGTTCTTGCCTCCGCCGAGGTCAAGCGGCTGAAGGACCTGCTCAAGATGCAGGGCGCTGAACTGAAGGCGCTGGTTCGGACGGCGCAAGGGGCCGCGCCCGATTTGGCTGCTGAACTGGGGCTGCCCAAAGGCGCGGCCAAACTTGGCAAGCTAGGCGATCCCGATTTCGTCGCCGTACACCGGCTGGCGGCGGAGGCCGCAAAGGCAGGCAGCACTTCGCACTTCGCGGCGCCGGTCCAGGTGCTCGCGCATCAGGGTCAGTTGATCATTGACTCGCTTGCTGATGCGGACAGCCGGCTGGTCCGGCACAAGGCGCTGGAGGATGAAGCAAAGGCGCTGAAGGCCGAGCTGCGCGCGGCAGAAAAGAAGCGGGAGGAACTGGTTGCCGCAGCCCGGCAAATGATCACGCCAAACGTGGCGCGAAGCCAGATTCTCGCCCGCTTCCGTAACATCCTGTTCGAAACCTACCGAGCCTATCTCGACGCCGACCGGCGGACGGTGAGCACGGGAATTGAGAAGCTGCACGACAAATATGCTGTAACGCTGCGTGACATCGAGGACAAGCGCACCAAGGCGGTGGCGGAGCTGGACAGGTATCTGAAGGCGCTTGGCTATGTTTAAGTGGCCATCGGGCAATGTCCGGCTAGACTCAATTGCTGACGTAAACCCTGAATCTCTGCCGACCTCAACACCGAGCGGGTTTTCCTTTTTCTACTTAGACATTTCGTCAGTCGCGACAGGGGCAATTAAGCCACCCGGCGGGCGCATTGAACGACGCGATGCACCAAGTCGTGCGCAGCGCGTTCTTCGGCGCAACGATGTTTTGATGGCCACGGTCCGCCCGAATCTTAAAGCGTTCGCTCTCTTTGACTTGTCCGACGCCGATTATGTAGCTTCAACCGGCTTCGCCGTAATCAGGTCGAAAAATGGTTACGACGGTCGTTTCATCCTCCATTCAATTCTAAGCGACACTGTAAGCCGTGAAGTGGACTCTCACAGCGTCGGTTCGAACTACCCTGCTATAAACAGCTCAGATGTTCGCAGGCTATCTCTTCCGAAATTTTCTCCGGCGGAACAAAGAGTCATTGCGGACGTCATTTCTACGCTCGACGCTCAAATCGAGGCAGCGAAGGCTTTGATTGCCAAGCAGGAACTATTGCGCGCCGGGCTGATGCAGGACCTGTTTACACGCGGCATTGACGAGCACGGCCAACTCCGCCTGCCGCGCGAAGAAGCGCCGCACCTTTACTGCCAAGCCGAACTCGGTTGGCTGCCGAGGGGGTGGGAAGTACAGGCTTTCGGCAAGCGGATCGAAGTCATCGACCCTAATCCGACCCATCGCTACCCAGACGAAATTGAAGAGGGAGTGCCGATTTGTTCGACGGAAAACTTCATTGGTATGGATGCATTCGACGTGTCGTTTTCAAAACACGTTTCTGAAGGAACGTTTGTTTTCCAGAACAATCGTTGTCACTATGATCCTTTGGATGTCATTTTTGCACGCAAGGGCAGGATAGGACTAGCTCGCCGTTACGGAGAAGACCGCAAGGTATTCAGCCATACCGTGGTAACGATGAAGCCGCTCGATCAAACAGTTAGCCGTTCGTGGGTGCTGTGGTTAGCCCGCTCAAATGCTTTTTTGTCGGGCATTGCTCGCAAGATGAATAGCAATTCGGGCGTGCCGACCTTAGGTGTTGAGTTTATCAAGTCCATTCTAGTGCCCTTCCCGCCAGAGCCGGAACATTCGATGATGGCAACGATCTTGGACGAAGCATCGTCCGCCGTTAGGGTTCTGGATAATGACCTCTCTAAGCTCCGCCTCCAGAAGTCCGGCCTGATGCAGGACCTGCTCACCGGCCAGGTGTCGGTCGCGCCACTGCTCGAAAGTGCGGCCGCATGAGCGAATACTCCCACGTCGAAAAGCCATTGCTGACCCAGCTTGCCGGGCTCGGTTGGACGGTGATCGACCAAGGCTTTCAGAGTATACCGTACGATCCGGCAGAGTCGCTGCGGTCGAGCTTCCACGACCTGATCTTGCCGCAGGTGTTCCGCGACAGTGTCCGCGCCCTCAATCCGCTGAACGACGGCCGCGAATGGTTGACCGAACGACAATTGGCCGGGCTGATCGACGATATCTTCCGCCAACCGGGCAAGGGCCTGCTTGACGCCAACGAGGCGGTGCAGGCGCTGTTGTTTAAGGCGCAGGTGGACCGCAATGAGCTGACCGGCGAAAAAGACCCGACCGTCCGCCTGGTTGATTTTGCCATTCCCAAGCGCAACAGCTTCCACGCCATCAATCAGTTTCGCGTCGATACGCCGGGTTGCGTGAAGGGCTTCATCATCCTCGACGTGGTGCTGTTCGTGAACGGCCTGCCGTTGGTGGTGATCGAGGCCAAGATTGGCGACGCCAACACCGCGAACCCGATGCACGAAGCCTTCGTGCAATTGCAGCGCTATCGCGACGCCCGCCCCGATACCACTCGTGCCGGCCTGCGCGAAGGCGAGCCAAAACTGTTCTATCCCAACCTCGCGGTGATCCGCACGTGCGGCGAGGCAGCGGAGTTTGGCACCATCAGTTCCGCCCCCGAACATTTCTACGGTTGGCACAACATCTGGCCTGAACAGTTTACCGCGATTACTCCGCCGCTGGGCGAGCTCCGCCCGCAGGAGGAACTGGTGCAGGGCCTGCTCAACCCGCATTGCCTGCTCGACATGCTGCGCACCTGCTCGGTGTTTATGGACCGACCCAACGGCAAGCGGGTAAAAGTCCTTGCCCGCTATCAGCAGCACCGAGCCGCCCGCCGCATCGTCGAGCGTTTGCGCGACGGCAAGACGCCGACGGAGCGCAGCGGCGTCGTCTGGCACACGCAGGGTTCTGGCAAATCGCTCACAATGGTCTTCGTCGGCCGGATGCTACGCGCCAGCCGCGACCTCAATGACATCAAGATCATAATGGTGGTCGACCGCGCTGATCTGGAAGACCAGCTATCCGATACCGCAAAGCTGATCGGGGGGAAGATCAACTTGGTCGACAGCCGCACCGCCCTACGCGACGTACTCGCCTCTCCCGCCTCCGACGTGAACATGGTGATGGTCCACAAATTTATCGAGGCGAAGGACGATTTGCCCGACAGCTTGCGCGAAAAGCTGGGGCGCTATGCCCCGCCGCCCAGCGCCGAGACTTTTGGTGTTGTCAACGATTCCCCGCGCATCCTCATTATGGTGGACGAGGCGCACCGTACCCAGGGGTCCGACATGGGGGACAATTTGTTCGAGGCGTTCCCCAATGCCGCCCGGGTAGCCTTCACCGGGACCCCGCTGATCACAGAGCGGCATGGTGGCAAGCAGACCGTGAAGCGGTTCGGCGAATATATCGACACCTACAAGCTAATGGATTCGGTGGAGGACGGGGCGACCTTGCAAATCCTCTACGAAGGCCGCACTGCCAACACCGCCCTGCGTAACAAGGCTGAGTTCGACACGGCGTTCGAGGATCTCTTCGCGGACCGCTCGGCCCAAGATCTGCTCGCCATCAAAAAGAAGTATGGGGCCACCGGCGATATCCTCGAAGCAGAAAACCGCATCGGTGCCATCGCCCGCGACCTGGTAGGCCACTACATCGACAACATCCTGCCCAATGGGTTCRAGGCACAGGTCGTCTGCCATTCCAAGCTCGCCGCCGTGCGATATCGGAGCGCCTTGCGCGAGGCCTTGCAGGAACGGCTGGAGGCCGAACGTGCAAAGCCGGAACCGGATGGGGATCTGATCCGCCGGATCGCCTTCCTCAAGGTGGCTGTTGTGGTGTCGTCGGACGCGACCAACGAGCCCGCAGAAGTCACCGCCGCCCGCAAGGAAGCGCGGGACTGGAACGCGGTCGAGAATTTCTGCAAGCCATTCAATCTCGACGACTATGACAAGGCCAGCACTGGTATCGCCTTTCTCGTCGTGTGCGACATGCTGCTGACGGGTTTCGACGCCCCGATCGAGCAGGTCATGTACATCGACAAGCGGCTGAAAGAGCACAACCTCCTCCAGGCCATCGCCCGCGTGAACCGGGTGGCGCCGGGCAAGCAGCGCGGGTTCATCGTCGACTACATCGGCATAGCCAACCACCTCACCGACGCGCTGAAAATCTATGCAAGCGAGGACCTTGCGGACCTTCAGGCCGGGCTGAAAAATCTGACCTCGGAACTGCCAATTCTGGAAGAACGCTATCGCCGGATGCTCCAGCATTTCCAGGGGCTGGGTGTGCACGATATCGAGGCGTTCCTGACCGGAACGCTCGGCAATCCGGACGAGGACGTTCGCGTGGTCCAAAAGGCCGTGGACGCGCTTGAACCCATCAAGGCGCGAGCGGACTTCGAGGTCTATCTCAAGAAGTTCCTGATGAGCCTCGACCTCATTCTGCCGGGCGCGGCGGCGCAGCGGTATCGCGGACCGGCGAGGCGGCTAGGCTACCTGATGCGCATGACCAAGGAGCGATTCAAGGACGACTCCATTGATTTCGCAGGCGTTGGCGAAAAGGTCGCCACTCTGATCAACAAGCATCTGATAGAGCTGGGCGTAGACCCCAAAATTCCCCCCGTCGAACTGTTGGACGCGGATTTTGTCGAGCAGGTGACGGGCCATGCGCAGGGAAGTGCCCGGGCAAAGGCCAGCGAGATGGAGCACGCCATCCGCAAGCACTGCACCATCCGTTTTGACGAAGACCCGGCCTTCTTCAAGCGGATGAGCGAGAAGCTCGACACGCTCATCGCCAAGCATGGCGACGATTGGAAAGCGTTGGCCGAGCGCTATGAAGAACTGCGGTCGGAAATCAGGGCGGGGCGCGGTGAGGCGATGGCCGAGCATCCCCCCGAAGTGCTCGTATTCCGTGAAAATCTTTTCGATCTGATTCGTGACGGGGCCACGCTTTCGGTCGAGAATGCTAACATGCTGGACGCGCTCTCTGGCCGGCTCGTCGGAGTCATCCGCGAATCAATTTCGATCGTCGATTTTTGGCGCAAGCCAGATCAGGTGCGCCGCCTCAGAGCGAGTATCGATACTGAATTGATTGTCTCTGGCATCGGCCCTGTTCAGGATCGGCACCAACGTATCGCCGTGGAATTGACCAAGCTCGCGGAAAAGCGTCACGCGGAGATCCTCCGGTCATGAAGATGTGCGCCAAGGATATCAAATTCACCCTGATCCGAAGCGACCGGACAACGGCCGACATCGTGATCGAGCGTTCGGGCGATGTGATCGTTCGCGCGCCGCGTGAAATCGATGACGAGAAAGTTCGGCAAGCGGTCGTCGATCGGGCGCTGTGGGTTCATCGTACACTAGCCGAATGGGAAGACCTCAATTCCAGCCGAAGGCTTCGACCATTGGTGCAAGGTCAGGGCTTCCCTTACCTCGGACGTTCCTATCGACTGAAGTTCATCGCAGATGCCGAGGTGCCACTTCGACTCAAGAATGGGCATTGGGAATTGTCCGAGCCGTTCTTCGCAAGGGAAGGTGAGCCCGCTGCACGTAAGGCATTCCGAGACCTCTACATCGTCAGAGGCCAGCAGATATTTGCGGATCGCGCCGACTATTTCGCACCGCAAGTGGGCGTCACGCGAGGATCGGTCGCGGTGAAAGAACTCGGATATCATTGGGCATCCTGCGGGAAGAGTGGCGCACTGAACTTCCACTGGAGGACAGTGATGGCCCCCCTAACAGTGATCGACTACATCGTTGTCCACGAGCTCTGTCATCTACGACATCGTGATCATTCGGACGCCTTTTGGAATGAAGTGGACAAGATTCTTCCGCGCTATCGGGAACGTAGGGACTGGTTGCGTCGGCACGGGGCTTCTTTGGATCTGTAACGCGCTGCGCGGTCTACTCTTCCCAAGATGCAATGGCGGTAACAAGCTAACCTCCCACAATCAGCTTGAATCAAATCCGCTGCCTTCCCCCCGACATCCAATACGAACGGCACGTTGTTGGCATTCAGGGTCGAATGGGTGGGCGGCTGCGTATGCGGTTCTCGGAATCTTGATGCTGAGGACTGTCGTGTGTAAATTCGCTGGGAAACCACCGACGTTACGGACGTCGGCTCCAAGCCGAACGAACTAGGTACGATCGTACCTACCCGTCCGGTGCCAATCTACGACCGCTGTTGTTCTCGGCGCCGCTTGTCTGCCCGCTTCAACTGATCGCGGACATACTCGGCCGATCGGCGACTGTTGGCGATCGTGATCTTGTCGGGAAGAGGTCAATCGGAGTTGTGCCTATGCTCAGGATGGCGGTCGGCACGACCGTGAGCCCCATGAACGAACAGCCCTTCGATTTGCCCGCCGGCTTCCAAGACTTCCCGGACCCCGACAGCCTCTAGCCTACGTGTTCATCGGCATTGCGGCGCGCATTTTCCTCACACAAGACCCCAAGAAGGCCTTCCCGCAAGACTGACTGCATAACCCCGTACTCTTCGATTTTGGGAACGCTCCCGCTCCCAGGGAGGAGGCACTCCCGCTAACACTTTGGCTCTGGTCTATGCTGTCCGGACGCGTCTTCGGATAGCCCCCATCGTAGCCGTTGCGATGCGCATAAACCACAACTGCGACCGCCCCGCGGCGACTTGATTATTAGAGATGATATCCGGCGAGTTTCGGCAACTGTTCGGCGCAACTACAAACGCAGGACGTAGGCCACAAAGATCACGACCAGGATATTCCCGGCCAGGTCGAAGATGTTCGGGAGGATGTCGCCCTTCCTCTCACTGATGATGGCCAGCATCAGAGACAGGCAGGCGGCGGTAACGAGGAGCGTCGTGTTCGACATAATATTTCTTCCCCGGGCAAAGCGAGAAACCTTGCGACATGCGCAGAGGAACCTCGCTCGCCCGCATATTGCGGTTGAACAAAGCTCCCCGGCGCGGTCCGTGCGGGCTGAACCCTACTCGGGCTCAGCCTTCCTGCCAGAGGAAGTGATCGGTTGCGTCACACCAGTCATAAGACGTCTTGGGGCACGGACCCTGACAGCGTCTGCGCATGGTACTAGCGCTCCATCGTCGGGTGACGTGCAATATAGTAGTGACGACAGGTGATTAGTTCAAGTGATTCCGCGATGACGTTTGACTTGCGACGGCCCAACCGCCGATACTTCGCGTGTTCATCGACTGGTCCGTATCGCGCGAACAGGTCGCCCGCGTCACCTCCCCTGGGCGAAAGGAAATGCGCGGCGGCCGGGAGGTGGTCTTCTGGGACAGCATGGAGGTCCCCACGAAGCCTGACGTCATCGACTCCAGCATCCGAAAGAGCACCGTTTCAACGAGCAGCAGATTTGCTGGTCCATTATCGTCTTCATGCTCGCCTATTAAGCGCGATCGGCGCCCGGTGTTCTTCACTGTCATTCCCGACTACGAAGACATCAACGCGAGACGAAACCGCGACTGGAAACCGACGTTCGACAGCGCCCCGTTAACGCGTTAGCTGGCTGGCGCGGCCGGCCGGCGGCCTTGCACGACGAGCAGACAAAGTTCCCGACCAGGTCCCAATGCATGGACCCGTAATCGGGGCCGAGCTTGTCTATCAGCGCCTGGATGTCGAGCTTTGTCATTTTTCAGCACGCCGGATGCTCGCAATTGACGTACATCGTTTCGCGAGCGGCCAGGGTGTCGGCGAGGGTCTTGGGCATGGCCATCTCCGTTGAAGGGTCGCCGCAACTGAGAGGATTATATTCCTGAGATTGGAGGCGCTAGCAAGCGATTTGCAAACTTGAGGGCGAACGATATTGTGGGGCCATGCGACTTGGATTGGCGATCGCGATATTTCTGTTTTTGGCTTGGCCGGCGAATGCCTGCTCGCATAGCGATCCTAACTTTCTGTCAGTCTCGAGCTGGACGATTCAGCCGATCGACGACAAGACCAACCGAATCACGCTTACGCTGGCGACGTCATCTGAGAAGCCGATCCGCATGATCGAGGCTCAACTGAGCTTCTACGATGCACTAGGCGGCTATATCGACTCGATGTTAATCGACCGCGATATCTCCATCGCCAGGAACAAGCCGTACGTGCAGTCGGGCGTGTGGGAGTTCCAATTCGCACGCCTACTCAACCTAAAACACGACGAGGTGCGTATCGAAATCTGCACCCGAACCGTTCTTTACGACGATGGCTCAAAGCAATTTTTTGGAGCTCGATTTAAGCTCACAATCATAAAATGAGGCGCGCCCAAACCATTGCCTGGCCGGATTGCCAGCTCCAACGTTCCCACGGTAAGGAAAAAGCCCGCCCGAAATGGGAATGGGTGCGCTTCAGCCCATCGCGTCCAGCCGCAGCCGGGACGCGTTAGCCGATCGCTTCCTGTGGCCTGGTGAGCCCGCAACCTTGAGACGTTCGCCGAAAAGCACGGATTAACGTTGAAGGCGGCGGAGGTTGCGGACGGACCGTCGCGTGCGGCCCGTGTGACGCTGCAGAAAAGGCATTCCTCGTTGCGGTGGCAGGGCCGATCTCAACACAAAGACGATTGAACCCCTACATCGCGCGCTTCCCTCCGGCGCTGTCCAATAGCGCCGAATTGCCGTTCGCTTGCTCCGCTTCTGGCAGTCGGCAGGAACCGCTATTCGGCTGTGGCGGGGCACTGGTACGCGGAGGCCATGAGCCTGCAAATCGAGGCCGGCGTGACGTCACTCTTACGTTAGCAATAGTCCAGAACGATAAAGGTCGGAAAGAGATTTTGTGATTATCTTTCCACCCTGAGCAAATCGTCGCCGCTATTTGCGACGCGTTGCCTGAATATTAATTTTAGTATTATACAACCAACAGAAGCTCGGCCAACGTGAACGCTGCTGTCACCGTGCATTTGAAAAGCTGTTCTTCCATGAGCTGTGTGCCCGATTGGTGTAAGATCCATTACATGTGGACCAGTGTGGATACCATGATGAGGTGGACCTATGCGATAGTAGCCCCTAGGGATTGGGCCCGCCTTTAGCCGGCCCCTTCTGTCTTCCATGTCGGGCTTGTTTTTCCCGGCTCCGTGACCCGAGTAGCCTGTCGCAACAAATTGGCCGTTATGATAGAGATTCCCAGTCCGTTGATGATATGTCCAGGGCATGACATTACCTCAGAGACGAGCCCGCCGTAGCGGCTTAGCGCCGGGACACAGGCTGCACGCACCTATGGCAACTCCCATTCCCTAAAATCGTCAAGTACTCCCTTAGGGGGCGCGCGTGCGCCAGTTGCGCGAACGTATGTGGCGACATGGGGGCAAGAACCGTGCAGGCTGTGGGCATCTACAGCACCAATTGACCTTGAACATGACCGTGTTGTGGTTCGAAAAGGCGGGCGCTCATTACTGCTGATGTTCCAATTTCAGACGCAGCGGAAACGCGATTCAAGCCATCTTCGACTAAATATAGAATTTACCTTGTACCCCTGAGAGTAACAATGAAAAGGTTGCCTGACTCTCCCTTCTCAAAGGGTCGGAGCGAAGGCAATACCGAACCCTCTGCGCCCCTGAGGCACGCTAAAGGCGGCATCTGCAATCTCCCTCTCTCCCTTCGCACTTTCCTGGAATTGCACTGGCTAGAAGGCGATTTTCACTCCGAGCTTGGCACCGACGGTGGAACTGTCGGACGAAGCCTTGCCACGGACTTCGCCGTTGACGGTGGTCAAATCCGACACCTTCAGGTTAAAGCCGGTCGACAGCGCGGCGGAAAAATCCGCATCGTCGAAGTCGATCTCCCTGGTGTCGATTTCGGTCGTATTCTTGTAGCCGAAACGCTGCTGCAATTCGCCCCGCGCATAGGGGCTGATCACCATGCCGTTGCTTAGCGTGTAATCGCCATAGATGCCGGGCTCGAACTTGATCGCGCCAAATGAAAGCCGGCTCTTGCCGAACTCGTTGCCGCCGCTGTCGGTGTAGGGATCGCCACGGAACGAAACGCCAAGCAGGCCGCCACGCAGATCGAAACGGGTACGCTCGCTCAGCTTGAAGATGTGGCCGACCGATGCCGTCACCGCATAGCCCTGGGTGTCATAGCTGCCGGTGGTGCCGAGCACGCCGTTGGTCACATCGCTTCCGCCGATGAAGCCGGAGGCGGAGACCAGCGCGTAGTCGTAGTTCTTGCGGAACAGCGCGTAGCCGCCGAACATGCCGGCCTTGTTGGTGCCTTCGCCGATGGCGTCAAATCCCCGGAACCCGCCGAGGTTGACATCGGTCGAGGCATAGCCGGCGAAAACGCCGAGGTTCAGGCCATACTCATTGTCGAACTGGAAGTGTTTGGCGGCATTGAAATCCAGGCTGATGGCGGCCGAAAAATCATTGGCATCGAAGCTCGGGCCGGGGCCATTCAAACCRCCGCCACTGATGTCGTAGCCGTCATGCTCGGTATGGGCGAACTGGCCGGAGGCGAAGACGCCGAAGCTGGACGAAACCGGCACCATTGCMCCCCCGGTTGCGGGCGAGAGGTTGAGGTCAGCATCGATCGCATCACGGTTTATGCCGTAGAGGGCGTCGATTGCCACCGTGACCGCACCGGCGTTGGTGGCGCTGGTGGGCGCTGCGGCAATGCCGAAATTGGCCGGCGTGGCACGCAGGAACAAGCCATTCGGGCCAGCTACGATTTCATAGGTGAAAAGCGAACCCGGCGTGCCGGGAATGCCTTCGACGCTGAAAGTCCCGGCAATCGGCCCGCTGGCCGAGACGATGAGCGGGATATCGGTCGCCTGGGCGAATTGCGGCGTGCCCAGCAGATTGACGATGATGATGTTGGCGCCGGTGGCCGAAAACGGGTTGGCAAAGAGTTGATCCGACTGCACCGTCTGCTGGTTGATATCGAGGCTGATCGTGGAGCCGTTGAGGGTGAGGCCGCCGAGCGTCGTCAAGACGTCGTTGGCTGCACCGTCAATCATGTCGATCCGCGAATTCGTCGCGATGATCGAACCCGGCATGGTGACGTTGCCGTTGATGAACAGCGTCGAGCCGTTGCCGAGATTGAGCTGGTTGATGCCTTGTGTGCCACCGCTGAAGCGGAGCGTGGAAGCGTTGGCCGAAAAATTGTCGAAGCCGGAAAAGTTCTGGCTCTTGCCGCCGGCCGCGAGGTCGGTGCGGGTGACGGTGCCGTTGGCGCCCGTGCCGCTGAAGACCACGCCATCGCGGAGAATCGGGTCTGCCACCGTGCCGTCGATGATTAGGGTGTTACCAGATATGCCAGAGATGTTGCCTTTGATTTCACCGCCAGTCAGCTTGACCGACTCCGCGTTTATGCCGCCCCCGATTGTCCCTCCGGAGACCTCGACGTGATCGATGCCGGAACCGCCGGCGACGCTGCCATCGATGGTGCCGCCGCTGACGGTCACGTTATCGTCGCCCGCCCCGCCGACAACATTGCCGGTGATGGTGCCCCCCTGCTGGTTGATTGTGCTGGCACCCGCGCCGGTGAGATCAATCGCGGTGCCCCCAGTGCCGGTGATTGAACCGGCGTTGGTGATCGTGACCGAGCCCGCCGTGTTCGCCAGAATACCCGTTGCACCTGCGATCGAACCGGCATTATCCACGCCCGCTGCGCGGCCGGTGCCGGACACAAGCTCGACGCCGACCGTGGAGCCGCTAACTGTCGCGCTATCTTGCACCGTAACCGTAGTAGCCGAACCAGTAGCGGCGGAGTCGTTGCGTGCGTAAATGCCCGAGCCGCCATTGCCCTTCACCGTACCGGTGGCGGTAATCGAAAGGGCGCCGGTGCCTCCGTGGAGGGCACGGATGCCATAGGTTCCGCCACTCACATCCGCCACATGGATTGTCAGGCCGCTGGCGTTGTTGAAAGTCTTGGCGTAGATGCCCCCACCATCCGTCCCCGTCACCGCGCCGGTGGCGGTAATTTCGAGCGCGCCGCCGCTACCGCGATGAATTGCGAGGATGCCGTATGCCCCACCGCTTACGTCCGCGGCCTCGATCGATAGGCCCGTAGCGTTGTCGTATGCCAACGCAAAGATGCCCCCAGCATCAATCCCCCCCGTCACCGGACCGCTAGCGGTAATGGTGAGCGCGCCGCTGCCATGGTGTTCGGCGAAGATGCCGATGACGCCCCTCACATCGGCAACGTTGATCGTGAGGCCAGTAGAGTTGACCCCCGTAAGGGCAAAAATGCCACTCGCATACGTACCCGTCACCGTGCCAGTGGCGGTAATCGAAAGCACGCCGGTGCCCTCCTGGTCGGCGCCGATGCCCAGACCACCGCTCACGCCGCCCGACGTGACGATCGTGAGATCGCTGCCGTAGTTTCGGGCGTAGATGCCTCCAGTCAATGCGCCGGTACCCCCTGTCACGGTACCGGTGGCAGTAATGGAGAGGGCGCCAGTGCCGTGGTGTTCGGCGGAGATACCATAGGTCCCGCCGCTCACGTTTGTCGTCTCAATTGTCAAATCGGTGCTGGAAATAACGTCGGAGAAGGTACGGGCATAAATCCCATCTCCCGCCGTTCCCGTTACTGTACCGGTTGCGGTGATCGACAGTGCGCCTGTGCCGTAGTGTTCTGCGTGTATGCCGGATGTCCCGCCGGAAACATTTACCGCCTCAATCGTCAGATCGGTGCCACCGGAGTTGTTGGCGTAAATGCCGTTATTTGTCGTCCCCGTAACTGCACCTGTGGCGGTAATCGACAGTGCACCGCTCCCGAAGTTGCGGGCAACGACGCCGGTGGTCCCACCGCTCACGTTCGCCGCGTTGATCGTTAGAGCGGTGCCAGAATTATTRCTGGCGTAGATGCCGATATTGCTCGTCCCCGTAACTGCACCTGTGGCGGTRATCGACAGTGCACCGCTCCCGAAGTTGCGGGCAWCGAYGCCGRTAGTCCCACCGCTCACGTTCGCCGCGTTGATCGTTAGACTGGTGCCAGTATTGTTGCGGGCGTAAATGCCGCTATTGGTCGTCCCCGACACCGCGCCGGTAGCGGTAATCGATAGTGCTCCGCTCCCGTCGTTCCGGGAGTAGATGCCGGATGTTCCAGTCACTGTACCTGCGGTCGTAATTGTTAGATTTGTCCCAGCGTTGTTGCGAGCGAAAATGGCGGGAAAGTTCGAGGCTGCCGCCGTCCCCGTCACGGTAATCGACAATTCGCCGCTTCCGTAATTATGGGCATTGATCTGACCTGTCGCGTTCGCCGCCACGATCGACAGATCAGTGCCATAGTTCGCGGCGGAGATGCTGGGATAGTTCGCGCTCGTACTCGTCACCGTCCCGCTGACGGTAATCGACAATTCGCCGCTTCCGTAATTATGGGCTTTGATCTGACCTGTCACGTTCGCCGCCACGATCGACAGATCAGTGCCATAGTTCGCGGCGGAGATGCTGGAATAGTTCGTGCTCGTACTCGTCACCGTCCCGCTGACGGTAATCGACAGCACTCCGCTTCCCTGGTTAATGGCGTGGATGCCATTTCCCGCACCGCTTGCGTCCGCCGCCTGGATCGTCAGGTCGGTGGTTCCGACGTAGTTGTGGGCGTAGATGCCGTTTCCGCCAAATCCGGGACTCGACAGGTTGTTGCCTGTGACAGTCCCTGTCGTCGTGATCGACAGAGCACCGCTACTGTGGTTGCGAGCGGCGATACCGCTAACAAAGCCAGTGATGGTCGAGAAATTGGGGTCTCCAGAAGCGTAGTCGCTAAATGTGAGTCCGCCAGTGCCCGTGAGGGTAAGGGCGTTGCCCGCGGCTGTGCTGATACTGAAGGTGTTGTCCGTTGTCACGTTGAGCACGGTGGGAGGCGACCCTAGCGGAGGCAGCGTCTGCGTCGTCGTCGTCACGCCGGTACAGGTGTAGGTGCCGCCGGCGCCGCTGCAGGCGGCATAGGCACGTCGCACATAGCCGCGATAGCCACCGAGGAAGGCGCTCGTCGCGAGCGCGGCGCCGAGCACCAGGCGATTGCGCAGGCCGAGCGCCGGCCCGTCCGTATTTCCCAGTTTCGTCCCCTGCCTCATGATCGCCTCCGCTTCGCGGTCTTGGTTATTGCGTGGCCGTGGCTCCCGTAACAGCTTCGGCAAGAGAATCGTTCGATGGCAATTGCGGTCGCGCGTCTTTCGTCGGATGACTGACGAATCCTGCCGCTTCGTGCGAGCGAAGGCTCACCGCCATGGGGCAGGCAAAGCCGGGGATGACGGCGAGGTCGTAGAGCTCGGCCACCTGGCCGTCGATGCGGAACCAGTCGACGCAGGTTCCCTTTTCCAGGTCGATGACCTGGATGCCGCACCACGGCTCGGAATCGGCGGCGGCGAGGCGGGCGTCGAGCGCCAGCCCCTCGAAGCGCCTGTAGCGTGGCTTGGAAAGACCGACGAAAGCGTAGCGGCCGCAAAACGCCAGCCCGCGCCCGAAACCCGGGCAGAACGCGACCGGCTCGAAGTGGCCCATGCCGCCGTCCAACGGCCGTTCCACGATGCCGAGCTCGCCTGTGCCGGAGTTGAGCAGCCACAGCGCTCCTCGATGGAGACGCGGCGAATGCGGCATGGAGAGCCCCTCGCACACGACCGTGCCGGTCCTGACATCGATCACAACGCCGCCGTCGGCGCGCCGGTCGCGCCAGCCGTCGATCGTGTCGGAGCGGCTGACAGCGGTGGCATAGGCCGCCTCACCGTCGCGCATCGCCAGACCGTTCAGGTGGCAGCGGTCCTCGTCCACCAGCGCCGAGATGAAGGGCGGCCGCCACGCTTCCTCGAAACTGTAGCGGTCCGACACTGTGGCGAGGCAGTTGAAACGCGTGTTGACGAATATGGGCCGGCCGGCCGCGCCGATGCCGACGTCATGCGCGTCGAGTTCCCCGGTAACGTGCACGGTGCGCGGTACATAGCAGGCGTCAAAGATCTCATTGGCCCGCTGGTGTGGTTCCAGCGCGTTGACGAAGCGCACGAGATGGAAGCCCGCCACCAGCATCAGCGTCCCGTCGGAGGCGTAGGCAAGTCCCATCGGCCGTTGAATCGGCGTCTGGTGAACGTTGAGCCCGCCGGTCATCGGGTTGCGGCCAATGAGATAGAACAGGCCGGACTGGTATGAGGTAACTGCGAGCGCGACATCCAGCGCCTTTAGCCGCGCCACCAGCCCGGCCGACATCGAATAAGTGAGATCAGGCGAGGCCTCGGCCGGTTCGCTCTCTTCCGGAAGGGGCTCGCCCGCAGCTTTGCCGCTTCCGCGCGCAGCCATGGTGCCGATCTCCAAAAATCAACTAATTAGGATTGTATGATCTCAGCTAACTTAGAATTTAGGAATGTATGATCTCCAGCTAATGTATGATCTCAGCTTGACCGACAGGCAATCCTTAAATGGACTGACAGGGATCATGATGCCAGGAACCTCGGCCCCTGTTGCTGTTCGGCAACGCCAATGGTGCTCGAGCAGCGACGTAATCCTGGAGCCCCATCTCGAAGAGCGGCAGCACGTAGCTGCGAACGCTGTTCATCCAGGTGGGGAAAGTTCTCCTGATGCGACCACACAATTGTCGGTGACATACAGGGACAACGAAGCACGTTGACGAAAACCAGCCGCGCGGGGCGCGATTTCGACAACTTGGCATAGCTGAACGACAGGCTTGCTAGGTCCTGGGCTCAGTATCGGTCCACACAGCGGAAGATCCCGACGAGGCTCGATGACGAAGCGGCGCACATTTGCCTAATTAGAGCGTGCCCGTTAATAGCACTCAGTCAATATGATGTGGCAGCCATCATCGATACGACTGCAATGTGCGAGTAAATTCTTGCGGACAATATTTGCGGGTGCGAAGCTCTTTACGTCCCCGTCTTTCCCCCCGTTCCAGAATATCTGCCCGTTCCCAAGCACTAGAACTGCACACTGACCTTTGTGATACTCCTGCGCGATCGCGCATCGCTGGTTGCCGCATTTCCGGATGGCTGCTTTGCGGTTCTCAGTCGGCGACCCAACCGAGGAGAATCCATGGAACTTGGCCCCTTGCCCCCAGACGACGGCAAGGGCACCGCCTGTCTTCGCGAATGAGGATGCTGTCCAGAAGCACTGCGCGATTGTCATCACCAAGATAAATGATAGCCTTGCAGACATAGACCCTCCTTCGCCTCACATCAGTTGACCGTGCCGGTTCCAAACGCGTAGGCAATCCCAAACTGATAGCCGCTACGGCGTCTTTGTTGATAACGCGCGATTACGTCGCTGATGACCGCTTCCTTCCATTCGGAAGAAAATATCGCACCATTAAAGCTCGAGATCAAACAAACCTTGGGTCTCCGTTGCTTCGCTCCGACACGCTACCGTCCGGCTGCGCGGATGGCGCAACCAGTCGACACGTCGACCAGCCATCTTCGCACCGGTTTGAAGGTCCTCTATTCAAGATCCGAGGCCCAAAGCTGTCAGTCCGCCTCCGGCCAAAGGTCACCATTGGGGTCGGCCCCCGTCAATGCCGGAGCGGGTGCCACCGTCGCCAAGGCGGGGTGGTCCTGTCCGACATCATCCCCCTATCGGGATGAAAAAACGCAGTGAGGCGTCCGTTGGGGTATAGCCTAGCGGTCAAGTGAAATGGGTTCCTAAAGAGCGTCCGTTAGGGCTGACTTGGATCAACGGACAAGTTAGTCAACGGACGCAACCCTTTCGGATAGGAGTCGGCCTGTGGCCAAGACAGTCTTTTATGCGCGCGTCTCAACTGCCGACCAGACGCTTGAGCATCAACGCAGGCAGGCCGAGCTAGCAGGTTTCAAGATTGATCAAGAGATTGCCGACCACGGTGTGTCCGGCATCTCGACCAAGCTGGCGGAGCGACCTCAAGGAAAGCGGCTTTTCGACATCATCCGCCCTAGTGACACCCTGGTGGTGCGCTGGGTCGATCGGCTGGGCCGCGACTATCGGGACGTGATCGGATAGCATCCGGCTTTTCATGCGTGACGGTGTGGTGATCAAGACGGTCATCAATGCCATGGTGTTCGACGGAGCGACCAAGGACCCCATCCAAC